>CANGUI010000269.1 GCA_947457025.1 Flammeovirgaceae bacterium
CTGGTAAATAAAATATCCTTCCCATTGGCCAGGTACACCAGATCATCGGTGTAGTCAATGTCATAGTAGGTTGAACTTCTTTCCTCGTAAATCACCGCAGATACTCCCGTGGCGGCCTGCGTGTGTAAAATTTCCAGCGTATTCTGCAGGCGGTTCATCCGCCGGATGGAAAGTAGTTCCGGGTTTTGGGTCCATTTTACGCGCGGCAGGTAGATGTCTTTCTCCGGACCTGTATCAGCTTTCACCTTGTTTTTTGTCGCCACATCGTAAATCCAGATGTCAACAACCGAGTTTGCTTCACCGGCCTTCGGATATTTATAGCGGTAGTCTTCCGGATAGAGTTGCCCCTTGTTCCATTTTTGCAGGTTGTATTCTTTCACGTTGGTTTCATCAAACCGGTAATAAGCCAGGCGGCGGCTGTCAGGGCTCCAGTAAAAGGCTTCGGCAAAACTTAATTCCTCTTCATACACCCAGTCGGTGCTGCCGTTGATGATGCGGTTGCGCACACCGTCGGTTGTCACCGCTGTTTCGGCACCTGTGGCCACGTCTACCCAAAACAAGTTATTATTACGCACAAAGGCTACCCGCGCGCCGTCGGGCGAGAAGGCCGCATACGATTGCCTGCCATTGGCGGAGAGCGGCTTCACACGCCGGGTAGCCACTTCATACAGGTAGTAGACAGCGGTGTACGACCGGCGATAGACGCTTTCAAAATCTGTGGCCAGCAGCATCCACTGCTGGTTACCGCTGTAGGTATAGTCCTGAATCGAAATAGCAGGCGTTAACGCAGCGCCGTCCACCAGCGTTTCTACAACCTGGCCGGTAGCCACATGATACTTTACAATTTTATTTTCGGTAAGGCTGGTATAAAATTTACCATCCGGTGTCCAGTTGATACCCCGCACCGATTTCGAGGCAAATGTGTTTCGCACGGTAAAGTCCTCAATTGAAATATTTTTCTGGGCAACCGCCGCTGCTGCCAGTGCAGCAAAGACGAATAGAAACACGTAACGCATATCAGGCTATTTAGAAAGACGAAAGTACAAGAAAACAACCAGAGCGGCACAGGGATTTTTTGGCGGCCCCGCCCCGTATGCTCGGGGCGGCCCGGCTTTCCGCTGCAAGTCCTCGGGCGCGAGGCGCACCCTGCGGGCTTTCCGCTTCAATCCGTGGCCGGGGGCGCACCACCGGAGCGTAGCGGTGCACGACATTGATTTTCGTGGCCCGCCGGCAGATCCGCCACATCCAACGACATAATGTCCGGGTTCCGAAGCTCTCCCCACCTGGCGCAATCACAGAACATGGACCTGAAACAGGCACATCATCTTGTTTACACGTTGGGGTAGACTAAGCCAATCCGTTTTCTGGCAGAAAAAAGCAGAGAGCGCACCCTCCTTCAGGCCGTGAAACCGGCTGCTGAGTTTTGCCTGTCATTCTCATTTCTCGTTTTGATCAGGTCCGTTGCCAGCATTCGCGCTTCGCTGATCACCTTCGGTGGGAAGCGGAACAATTCCAAAATCCGAATCGCATTCTGAGTCTGCACCGGCCCGGGTTTTAACGTGTGGTCGAAGAATAGTTCCTGGTTATCCACATGCTCTGCAAAATGATACACATCGAATTCGTTTCCCAGAAGATGGGCGAGCTCCAGGTCATGGGTGGAGACAACAACCAGATTTTGGTGTTGATTCAAATACGACAAAACCGCTTTGGCTGCGGCAATTCGTTCGATGGTATTGGTACCCTTAAAAACTTCATCTAAGACAAAAAGACTTTGGCCTGGCAGGGCAGCTTCATCCATCCAGGATGCCATCAACGCAACTTCCTGAAAATATAAACTTCGGCCATCGGACAGACTATCAGTCATCTGAATTGAGGTGAATTGTTTCAGTATCGGGGAAATAAACTCGTCAGCAAAACACGTATGAATGGTCTGCGCCAGTATTGAGTTGATGGTCAGTGTTCGCAGGAACGTTGATTTGCCAGACATATTCGAGCCGGTGATCAGTACTCCTTTTCCATGTACCGTCAAGTCATTCTTCACACAGGCCTCGATCAACGGATGAAAGATTCCTTTCGCATGTAAAGATTTCGCGCCTGATGTTAACGTGGGGATACAGGTTTTGATCGCCCCGGCTCGTAAGGAAGCCACCGACAGAGCACAATCTATCGCGCCAACGTAGTTAAACAGTGTGCGAATCGATGCCGTTCTCTGTTCCAGCGATTTCGTTATCCAATACAACGCCAGGACCTCAATCAGAAACACCGCTTTAATCAATTCAGAAAAGTAGCTGCCGAGTTGAACGATTTCGGACGGAAAACTGTCATGCCCGTGGAGTTGAATGAGTCTTACTCTGTTTTGAAAAGACACCAGGTTTGAGAGGCTATCCGAAACAGATTTTTCGTAAAACAGACCACCTCTTCGCATCAATTGCTTTGACGTATCCATCAGGTTACCCAACTGGGGAAATGACCATGCGAATTGCGCCACATTACTTTTATTTCCGTAATGGAGAAGAACATTAAAACTAAAAAGCACGATGAGCGGTAAAACAAATACCGGAAAGGCGAACGAGAGTATAAGCAACAGCATAACGATGGCCAAATCAACGAACAGGAGAAAAAACCATTTGGGTCTTTCTAAAAAACCACCTCCGAGCAAGGATGAAATGAAGTACGCTCCGTAGCCACCCAGTTTCAGCAGGTCGAACTGAACTTCAGTTCGCAATTCCTCATCTGTTGAAAAATGGTGAATGAGTTTTTCAGCTTGATCTGCCGTTTGATCTGATGGGGTTGTGATTTTATTGAAGAGATACTGTTGGCCCACTTTACTGGTTGTCCGGTCGATACATGCAAAAAGATCGCATAGATTGAGGTCGGAGATGGTTTGTTCGGAAAGCCGGTGGAATGAGATATCCGGGTCCGCTTGACTGTACTTTCTGATCTGGTAAAAATCAAACGATTCTGTCTTCGGTTTTCCCCAGGATTTTCTGATTCTATCTATTTTTTTTCGGGTGCTGACTTTCCTGAGCCAACCCAAAACGATCACGATGATGATTCCAATCAATCCAAAAAAGATAAATAGTATGGCAGTCATGACTTTTAGGGTATTGTTGACGGCTTCACTTAATTCAGTCGTGTCCGTTTAGGTAGGGCTCATCGCAGTTGGCAGACTTGAAACCCTGATAAAGTTTTTTCTGGCAAAGTCTTGCTTCCGCTAATCTAGCCGTTTCGAACGGAATTTCGCATAAATGGGTACGCAACCCTGCCAATATCTGAAAAATGGGGCGTTGTGCGGGATGCCGATGCGTGCCGGTTTTGCATCATTAGGTATCTTGGAGATGAGACTATAGAGTAATACTACTTTATCACAATCAATTGACTTATTTTTTGGCAGATGCACAGTATGTGATTTTTAGGTTCTTGATTTGCCTGCACTCGAGAGATTATCGGTTATGGCTCTGATTTTCTGCGGCAGACCGCCAGGTGTTAGCACCGGACGGGGCAGAAGCACACCACCGGGAGGAGAGCAAAAGCAGAGGTTTGAATTAGCTTGTTTGATCAAACTACACCCTTTGCCTGCGCGCAAAACTAGCGAGTGGGGAGATTTTTGAGATTCCTGTAATTTAGTGTTGCTCAATATTGATGTGAACACCTTCAATGCCATCAATGAGAGGTCGCCCATAAACCGAGGGTGGCGTAAACCCGGGATAGGTGTTGTTTACGGCTAGTTGGGCAATAACACGACCAATTATTTTTACGGTAAACAGGTATGCTTGAGGACCTTTTATAGTCACAATAAGTTTTTGATTGTGCTTA
>CANGUI010000270.1 GCA_947457025.1 Flammeovirgaceae bacterium
CTCGCCACCCAGATCCGCAGAGACATTGTGCGCATGGTACACGCCTGCCAGAGCGGCCACCCGGGCGGCTCATTAGGTTGCACCGAATTCTTTGTGGCTCTTTACTTTGTATTGCTTCGCCACGATAAAAACTTTAATATGAAGGGCCATGGCGAAGACCTGTTCTTTCTTTCCAACGGCCACATCTCTCCGGTTTGGTATGCCACCCTCGCACGGGCCGGCTACTTCGACCTGAGCGAGTTGGCTACCTTCCGGCAAATCAATTCGCGCCTTCAGGGCCATCCGGCCACGCACGAGCACCTGCCCGGCATTCGCGTGGCGAGCGGGTCGCTGGGCCAGGGACTGTCGGTAGCAGCTGGCGCTGCACAGGCTAAAAAACTTGATCAGGATCACCACTTGGTTTACGTCCTCATGGGCGATGGCGAACAGCAGGAAGGCCAGGTGTGGGAGGCCGCTATGTATGCCGCCC
The DNA here is from genome assembly GCA_947457025.1 of Flammeovirgaceae bacterium. Taxonomy (GTDB): domain Bacteria; phylum Bacteroidota; class Bacteroidia; order Cytophagales; family Cyclobacteriaceae; genus ELB16-189. The sequence goes on from CANGUI010000270.1 coordinate 470, forward strand.
ACCACAGGGTGGACAACCTCATTGCCACTATCGACTACAACGGGCAGCAAATTGACGGCCCCGTTCACGAAGTGATGGACTTAAAGGATCTGAAGGGAAAGTGGGCAGCCTTTGGGTGGGAAGTGATCGACAGCAACGGCAACTCCGTGGAGGACGTGGTGGCGGCACTCGAAAAAGCGAAATCCCTCACCGGCAAGGGCAAGCCCGTTCTCAACCTGATGCGCACCGAAATGGGCTTTGGTGTCGACTTCATGATGAACTCCCACAAGTGGCACGGTGTAGCGCCAAACGATGCCGAGCTGGCGCGCGCGCTCGCCCAGTTGGAAGAAACCCTGGGCGATTACTGATGCGAAGGATCGTGCGCATCGCGGGTGTCGGACTGGGTGTAGTCCTGGTTGTTTCGCTCATCCTGATTGCGGCGCTTTATCGTGCCGATATTCCGGTTGCCGAGCTCAAGCCAAAGTACTTCACCCCAGAGTCGAAATTCGTGGTAGTGCGCGGTGACTCCCTGCACGTGCGCCTGCGAGGGCAGGGCCCTCCGATCTTTCTGTTGCACGGCAGCTTTGCGTCTCTCCACACCTGGAACGACTGGGAGGACAGCCTCTCCCTCCGTTTTCGAACCATCTCACTCGATTTCCCGGGCCACGGCCTCTCGGGTCCTTCACCTCACAAGCATTACAGCACAGACGATTATGCCACCTCCGTTTTGGCTCTTGCCGATGCCCTGGAAATTGATACGTTTTCGGTCGCGGGCAATTCCATGGGCGGAGCCGTGGCCTACAAACTGGCAATTCGCTCCGGCAGGGTGAATAAACTCATATTGGTAGATGCTGCAGGGGCGCCTGCCGCGGCTGCCGCACCCGGCACCGCCACAGCACAACCACAACAACGCCCATGGATCTTTGGATGGCTATCCAACCCGTTAACGGCCCGGCTGATGACCCGGCTTACACCCCGGTTTCTATTCGAAAAAGTGATGGGCGGCGTGTTTGCCGATCAGCAGAAAATCACCCCTGCCATGATCGACCGCTATTATGAGCTGATGCTGCGCGAAGGGAACCGCACCGCCACCCTGGAGCGACTTCAAACCCCGCAAACCGATAGCCGCGACAGCTTGTCGATGATCCACATTCCCACGCTCATCCTCTGGGGTGAGCAGGATTCGTGGATACCCGCATCGCATGCTAACCGGTTCGCGAAGGCGATCCCAAACAGCGAAGTGGTCATCTTTCCCCATGTCGGGCATGTGCCCATGGAAGAAGTTCCAGTTGAATCATTCGCGGTGGTACTACCTTTTCTCCAACAACCACCTGCACAATCAGAAAAATAATTTACCTAACGCTAAACCGATCAATTTCCACAACTGCTTCAGTTAACCATGACGAAATATACCTTCACCGAAAAGAAAGATACCCGCTCCGGCTTTGGAGCCGGATTGCTGCAATTGGGCCGCGAGAATAAAGACGTGGTGGGCCTGTGTGCCGACTTGACCGGTTCCCTGAAAATGGATGCCTTCAAAAAGGAATTTCCAGAGCGCTTCTTTCAGGTTGGCATTGCCGAGGCCAACATGATGTGCCTCGCCGCCGGGATGGCCATTCATGGCAAGATTCCGTTCACCGGCACGTTTGCCAATTTTTCCACCGGCCGGGTGTATGATCAGATCCGGCAGTCGATTGCTTACTCCGAGAAAAATGTAAAAATCTGCGCCTCACATGCGGGTGTTACCCTTGGAGAGGACGGTGCCACTCATCAAATCCTGGAAGACATCGGCATGATGCGCATGTTACCCGGCATGACGGTGATTGTGCCGTGCGATTTCAACCAAACGAAAGCCGCCACCCTGGCGCTTGGTCGCCACATCGGGCCAGCCTACCTTCGATTCGGCCGCCCCAGTTGGCCGGTCTTCACTGCACCCGATCGCCCTTTCACAATTGGAAAAGCTGATATACTCATCGAGGGTTCGGACGTCACCATTTTCGCCTGCGGACACCTGGTATGGAACGCGATTGAAGCTGAGGTTGCGTTACGCGAAAAAGGAATTAGCGCAGAGGTGATCAACCTGCATACGATCAAGCCGCTGGATGTGGAAGCCATTTTGCTGTCGGCACAAAAAACGAAGGCGGTCATCACCTGTGAAGAACATCAGATCAACGGAGGTTTGGGTGACGCCGTGGCCCAGGTTTTGGCTCGCTTCGCTCCCACTCCGCTGGAAATGGTGGCGGTGATGGATTCGTTTGGCGAGAGCGGAACCCCCGCACAGCTAATGAAAAAATACGGGCTCGGGCCCGAACACATCGTAGCGGCGGCCGAAAAAGTGATCGCCCGAAAATAACGTCAGCCCTGCGGCCGGTCGTAACGGCGTTTCGCCCAGCTGCCCACCGCCAGCCCGGCAAAGCTGATGGCCGTGGCCGTCAGCATGGGCGGCACAGCAGGATCGAGGTTTTCCAACACAATCCACGAAAAAAATCCTGAGGCCATAGCCAGACCGGCGCCCCAACTGTTGGGCCAGTTCGCATACAAACCAAAAACAAGAGGAACGAATAACGATACCAGGCTGAAGATCGAGCTCTCGCCAACCAGTTCATAGATATTCGAGCGCCAGCAGGCCATCGCTGTGGCAAGAGCCGCAAATGCCAGCACCGAATAGCGGGTCATGCGCAGCAGCTGCGTGTCCGTCAGCTTATCCTTCGCCAGTGGCCGCACGAGGTTTTCCGAGAAAATGGCAGCGGGCGCTAGAATCGCTGAACTGGTAGTGCTCATAATGGCCGACAGCAGGGAGCCGAAAAATAAGATTTGCACAGCTAACGGCGTGTGTTGCAAAACCATGGTGGGCAGCGCCAGTTGTGTATCACCTTCAACCTGCTCCGGATAAAGTTGTTGGGTACACAGGCTGATGAACAACGGCAACATCGCCACGGTGAGGTAAAGGCCGGCTGCCCACAGGCTGGCACGCACGGCAGTCTGCGCTGAACCCGATGACATCGCGCGCTGAAATACATCCTGCGAGGGGATCGAACCAAGTCCGAGTATAGACCAGGCCGCCAGCCAACTCACCACGGAGACCAGATCCGGCGGTGGCAGGAACCGGAGACTCTCCGGCGGCATCCGGTGCCACACGGTCTCCACACCGCCCGCCTTATCGGCCAGCACGGTGGCCAGCACCACCAAGCCTACGATGATGATGATACTCTGAATAAAGTCCGTAATGGAAATCGCCCACATGCCCCCGATGTAGGTATAGCAGGTGACTACCAGCGAACTGATCACCACTCCCTGCCAGGTTTCCATCCCCGTTACGATATTCAGGATCAGCCCCATGGCCACCAGTTGGGCGGCAA
>CANGUI010000271.1 GCA_947457025.1 Flammeovirgaceae bacterium
AAGCTGCACACCCGTATTCAGATCATGATAGCCAATCTGGTAATTCCGGTTTACTCCGGCCACCTTGAAATTCTCCTTACATTGCGCAATCATCTCTTCCGAGTTATCAAAACCAAAAAACGATACATCGGGAGGAAGCACTTGGTGTAAATTGATCAATGTGGTTCCGGTTGAACAACCCAAATCATAGACATGTGATCCGGGAGTAGCAAAGTCAGCGGCAATTTCGGTCATCATGCGCTGCATTTCGAGGTAAAACGGAACCGACCGGGTAACCATGTTGTCAAAGACTTTGACAACCGTATTATTAAAACTGAAATCCTCTACATTTTTCAGCGGATTTTTGAAAACTTCATCTTGTTGCGTGGCCATGGATTTCCGGTTCTTTCGATGTGGCGATTATCGGAAATTTCCGGGATATTTTTACGATTCTTTTTTGGGGTTTGCCCGATACCATGTATCTCAAAAGGGCTTTCATTTCCCTGTTCAGCATACTTCCGGCCATCGGCAGTCTACTCTGAAATTCTGGCTTGGACCGCCAAGATCAACTGCTGCGCAAACGAGTATGTAGGCTGTTACCTACTTGCCAAACAACTTCTTACCCACGGCCTCATATTTGTCGCCCGGCTTCCAGAATGGGATAACCGGTACATTTAATAATTGGTAGGCTGCCAACACATACGAGCGGATATAGCGGTTGATGTACATGAGGCTGATCGTATTCACCTCATCGGCCGGCTGGTGGTAAAACTTGTTCACCTCGCCATCAAACGATTTCAAACCCAGTGTAAACATTACAGCGGGCACCCCCTTGGCGGCAAAGCTGAAGTTATCGGAGCGTTCAAACAAATTCTGCTCCGGAACTGGATCTCCCTCAAGCTTCAGGCCATACGTTGCCACCGCTGACTTCAGGATCTCATCGGCGGTTGTGCGATTAAAATCAACCAGCGTAATACGGGTAGTATCATTATATCCCGCTTGATCACAATTCAGGTTAAAGACAATTTTCTCCAGCGGCAGAACGGGATGATCGGCATACCAGCGGCTGCCGAGCAGCCCTTGCTCCTCAGCCGTTACCGTCATGACCAGCACTGATCTTTTTTGTGGATGTGCGGCAAAATAGCGGGCCGCCTGCAGTACCGCTGTGGTTCCGACAGCATTGTCGCGCGTGCCGTTGTAAATGGAATCGTTATTTACTTTCCGGCCAATGCCTACGTGGTCGTAGTGAGCGGTGAGTGCAATAAATTCATTTTTAAGATTCGAGTCGGTCCCTTCGATCCATCCTAATACATTCCTGCCCGGAATCTTATTTCCGGCAGGTTGTTCAATCATGAGATTCCCATTTGTTCGTTTGGTCTCGATCAGCTTCTGAATGGCTGATGCATCAGAGTTTTTCATCCACATGCGCGGCATGCCACCCTCACTTGCAAATCCCACCTTGGAGCGGGTAAAGAAGTTCACCAATGCAGGCCAGGGAACGCCGGGGGCGTTGACTATTTCAATGAGGCCGGCTGCTTTCTGTGCCTGCATGCGATCGCCCTTGGCATCCGCTTCGTTGAACATTTGCATCACGTCGCTCATGCCGGGTGCTCCAAGGTACGCCAACACGAGTTTCCCGGCCACATCAATATTCCTCAGCTCTTCGGCCGTGCCGTATCCCACAAAAACCACTTCCCCTTTCCATTGCGTTGACGTACCTTCCATCAGCACAACATCTGTTTTGTTTTTCAGCGTAACATCTCCGATCGTCACATCTACCACGGTGGCATATGCAGAGCGCTCGAGCGGCACCGGCTGAAAATACCCCTGCGCACCGGGTACCGGCTTTACACCCCAGCGCCGGAATTCGCTGGCAATGTAGGTGGCGGCAATATCAAGTTCAGGCGAACCTGTATCGCGTCCGCGAAGCTCATCCGATGCCAAAAACCGAAGGTGCGCTTCTGTTTCCGAAAGGGAAATCACGCGATCAATATCGGCCGTGGGTGACACGAGGGTCCGTTTTTTCTGAGCGACCGAAGTGAGGGCGCAAGCCATGAGAATTAAGGCACAGGCGAATCGTAACATGGGGCAAAAATTTTTTGAAAGCTACTAAAACATTTTCGGATTGCGTCTTAAAAAAAGCGGATTCCGGTAGTTCCGAAATCCGCTTTGGATACCTGCTGACCCGGGGATTAGCGCAAGAAAAGCAACTCCCGGTATTTCACCAGCGGCCAGTCTTCATCGTCCACCAGTAACTCGAGTTTATCCACGGAGTCGCGGATCACATCGAAATACTTCTCCTTCACATCATCGCAGTACGCTATGGCCCGCTTGTGTGCACCTTCGATCTTGTTCACGCGCTTGCGTTCTTCGATCATGGCCCTCACGTTGTTCTTGATGGTATCTACGTGCTCCGAAATCTCGCGGATCGTTTGAACAACGGCCTTGTTATCCACGCCCAGGCTGGCCAGCCCGTTGGCATTTTCAATCAGCTTACTCTGGTATTTGATGGCCGTAGGTACGATGTGGTTCATCGCCAGATCGCCCATGACGCGCGATTCGATCTGTACCCGCTTCATGTAGGCCTCCAACCGAATCTCAACCCGAGCCTCGTTTTCCTTGTGGGTCATCACGCCGTGTTTCTCAAACAGCACCATTGACTTCTTGCTTAGATAGGCATCCAATGCCCGCGGAGTGGTTTTTACATTGCCCAACCCGCGCTTGGCGGCTTCCTTCACCCATTCTTCCGAATAGCCATCGCCTTCAAAGCGGATGTGCTTCGATTCGGTGATGTACTGCCGCAGCACATTTACAATGGCCAGGCGCTTTTCTTCTCCTTTTTCGATCAGTTTGCTCACGGCATCGAAGAAATGATCGAGCTGTTCGGCCACGATGGTGTTGAGCGCCGTCATGGCGGTGCCGCAGTTGTCGCTTCCTCCCACCGCGCGGAACTCAAATTTATTTCCCGTAAAGGCAAAGGGCGAAGTGCGATTGCGATCCGTTGCATCGAGAATGATCTCGGGTATTTGATCGATGCCCAACTTCATGTACATGTTGTCGCCCTTTTCAATCTTCACATTTCCTTTCTTCTCCAGTTCATCCAAAACGGCTGTCATCTGCGACCCAATGAATACCGACATGATGGCCGGAGGGGCTTCGTTGGCGCCCAGTCGGAAATCATTGGCGGAAGTAGCGATGCTGGCGCGCAGCAAGTCGGCATGTTCGTGCACGGCCTTGATGGTGGTTACGAAAAAAGTCAGGAACATCAGGTTATCACGCGCGCTGCTGGTCGGTGCGTACAGGTTAATTCCCGTATCGGTAATCAAACTCCAGTTGTTGTGCTTGCCGGTACCATTCAATCCCGCAAAGGGCTTTTCGTGGAAGAGCACTTTCAGATCATGCTTTTCCGCAACGCGACCCATTACATCCATCATCAGCTGGTTGTGATCGTTGGCCACATTTACATCTTCAAACAAAGGAGCTACCTCGAATTGGCTGGGAGCCACCTCGTTGTGGCGAGTACGCACCGGAATGCCGAGTTTCCAACTCTCGATTTCAAATTCCTTCATGAAGTCGTACACGCGCGAAGGGATCGAGCCAAAGTAGTGGTCTTCCATCTGCTGGCCACGGGCGGGGGCATGACCAAAAACAGTACGACCGGCCATCACAAGATCCGGACGCGCCATAAACAACGCCTTGTCCACCACAAAATACTCCTGCTCGATGCCCAAGGAAGGAGACACCTTGCGCACATCGCGGTCAAACAGTTGGCAAATCGCCACCGCGGCCTCGTTGATGGAGTCCATGG
>CANGUI010000272.1 GCA_947457025.1 Flammeovirgaceae bacterium
AATGTTCTTTCCTTAAAGTCAAGGTCCATTCCCTGAACACGGAACCTTCCGGTCTGGCCGTGGCAATTCACAATAAATCGGATTGTGATGAAGCCTGTTTCATCTTGGAGGTAGCGGGCTTTAAAATTTTTCATGAAGTGCTCATTTATCTTTGCCTTTTCTCCCCGATAGAGAAGGCCTTTGCCGAACATATAATATTGAAGGACGATCTTTTCGTCACACAGTTTGAAATCAGGGGCATCAATTCCGGCGTCAAAGGGGATGTCGCCAACCTGCGCCGGGTAGTCAACCGGTTTTCCGGAGTGTTTCTGACAGGAAAAAAGTATGGAGAAGAAAATGAAAATCAGAGATGGTTTTATCATGCGTTTTTAATGTAAGCAAAACAGTCGGGTTGTGTATTCAGCTCCTCTGGTTGCACAGTAGTTGGACATGAGTCTGCGCTTCTTTTCTGGCATAGCGTCACAACATTTAGTGTCGAAACCCGAATTATCGGAAATACCCTGCTGTGCTTTTCAATTGAAAATCGCCTGAGTTCTAATAAGCTTGTTGTAACAGAAGAGAAAAGTTGGCCTAACCATTCTTTTCAACATATAGTTTGAAGTTGTCAAGGATTGACTGCCAGCCTTCCCGTTGCAATTCAATTGTATTTTCGGTTTCAGGATCGAATGTTATGATGACCTGAGTTTGTTTGTTGGCCTCGAGAAATTGAACAGTTGCAAAACGCCCCCCAAATTCATAGGTAAAGTTCTCGCCGGTGTTGACTTCTGTATATGTAGCTTGAAAGTCAAAACCAAAACTTCCATCTCTGGCTTCCATTCTGGCGAGATACCGACCCCCCACTCTCATATCATTGGAAGCAGTAGGGCAATGCCAACTTGGATCTGCAAAGTTCCAATTGATGATGTGTTCCGGGCTCGTGTAGTATTCCCAGGCTTTTTGTTGGCTGGCTGAAACTGATGTTCTGATTGTGATCTTGTCCGATGCCATGTGGTTTGGAGTGGTTGAATTTCGTTAACAAAAATATCATTTCCATTTCAATTTTCGTAAAACGTCTGGAACAGCCCTTCTGGTTTTTAGCAAGGATGCCGAGCATTTTTTTTCTGAAGAAATTTGTGGCTTTCGGGTGAGGATGTTTTGTTAACCATCCATGTTGCGTGAGAGGAACTGGAAGAACGGCGGGGCAGCGCACCCCGACATTATTATACCACTGCCGCACAGGGCATTATTCAATATCCGGTAAACGGACAAGTGCATGATGCTGCGAGTGAAGATGTAAACCTGCACCCTGGTGACGAACACCTAAAACGGCGAGACGCAGCTGAAATTTCAAATACCATGAAGTACCCGGTTGCAGCCAGCTGAAAATTTGGGGGAGGGCAACAAAAAGTCATGTATTAGTTTTCCACCACATTTCAATTCGCACCTTCACGTTTTCCCGAATGTTCATGTAGAACAGATTCATGTCGGCCCGGTGCCAGTTCGTATTCTTCACCAGCCGGGCCCCCCGCACGTAGGGCCGGTTGATCCACAAGACCCCGTCCTGATTTTGCGCGTCGGCCATCTGCGGAGCAAAGGTAAACCGATAGCCAACACCGCCCAGGTTCAGTTCTTTGGGTGCAAAATCTTTGCTGGAATTCCAAAGCAAGGGGTTTGTGGACAGCGAGCCTTTGTAGTAGTCATCATAGCGGTTCGGATAAAAACCGCGGCCAAATGTGCACCAGCTTGCCCACACACCTGTCTCGTCCGGCTTCTCGGTTGGTGCAATCGTGGCAAATGCGGCAGGCGAAATCGCGCGCCCCACCAGATATGCCACCACCAGTTGTTTCCGCAATTCCTTCCCATCGAAAAAGTCTTTTATCAGGCGCTCGGCATGCACCGTACCCTGACTGTGGGCCGCCAGCACAAGGGGCCGCCCCTGATTGTAGTGGGTGAGGTAGTATTCAAAAGCAGCTTTCACATCTTCGTAAGCCAGATCGAGCGCTTGCCGGGCATCCTCTGCCCGGGTAGTGACGAATGCGTGATAGTGAGCCTGCCGGTAATAGGGTGCATAGACGCGGCAACTGCCATTGAAGATCGAAGCCTGGTTGAGGATAGTACTTTCTTGCGTTTTGCGGTTCAGTGCTGCATCGTTCACGTCCGCATTCCAGATAAATTGATTGGTAGGTTTATGCGTAAATGTAGTAGGATGAATGAAAAAAACGTCTGCCGTAGCCTCGGCCTGTTGGTCTTTCAAATTTGACTTGTTGGGGACGCTGTCGGCAGCATCTTTCATGGTCGGCAGTGCAGCCCAGTGTGCGCGATTATCATAGGCAGGCGGTGGCGGCTTCACGCCCTGCGCATACTCCGATTGAATCTGAAAATAATTTGGCCGGCAGCAAAAAAGCAACGAGCCTAGTGCGACACAAAATAACCGGGACATACGTTTTTGTTAGGATGGAGCAGAAAAGCGCGAGCAAAATAGCGCAATTTTTCCGATCTGCGAGTTGCCATCTTTTTTAACGCACTTCTGAGCAACGAAAACAACTCGTGCGAAATCCGCACCGCGGAATCATACACAAACCGGCAGCGATAAACCCCGCTGTTGCGCAAAGTACCCGAGGCGGGAGATGCTGTGGGGAAATAAATGCTGACTAACATCCGAACATCTGCAATTGCTGGTATTTTCTTCCCGGCAGCGTTTCCCTGCGAAGAATGAAGGCCAGGGAGGGCCATGGCCCTTCACTCATTTGTATTTGACGATTAGTAAACGACCAGCTTGTGATTGCTTATGGATATGCGATCAATAATTGTAACAACATACACGCCCGGTGCAAGTTTGCCGGAGGGAGTGATTTCAAAGGTGCTTGAACCAAAAACCGATTCGGTATGAACTGCCTTGCCGTCTAGTCTAAACTTTGAATTTTCACCAGAATGGTTCTGTCACCAGCGTTCGGAAGGTTGACATAAAACTGCGTTCCTTCATTCGGATTTGGGTAGATTGTATGGGTGGACAAGGAAGCCCCCACATTAACTGAAATAACTTCTGAGTACTCAAATTTTCCATCAAAATCCGTCTGCTTTAACCGGTAATAATTTATACCCTGAAAAGGCGAAATATCGGTAACCGAATACTTCATCTGTTGGGTGCTGTTTCCAGCTCCTTTTACCTTGGCAATCGAATAGAAGTCCAAACCACTGGTGCTTTTTTCAACCGTAAAGAAATCATTGTTTATTTCGCTAGCCGTAATCCAGGAGATCTCAACTCCTTCTTTCCCCAGCCTGGCTTTAAACTCCAATAACTCAATTGGAAGAGGAGTTGTGCAGACTATTGGCTGGATAAAATGCCAGCCAAATCCATCACTTACACCCCCGTAGTAAATAAAATCCGGGGTCGGGTTGGGGCAAATGGCTTGTGTTAACGTTCCATCGGTATACCCATCCGCATTACCGCCATAGTAAATAAAATTTTGGGTCAGGTCGGGGCAAACAGCTTGTGTTAACTTTCCATCGCCATACCCATCCAGAGTACCGCCATAATAAATAAAATTAAGGGTCAGGTCGGGGCAAGTGGATTGCGTTAGCGTTCCATCGCCATAGCCATCAGCATTGCCGCCATAATAAATAAAATTAAGGGTCAGGTCGGGGCAAGTGGATTGCGTTAACGTTCCATCGCCATAGCCATCCGCATTGCCGCCATAATAAAAAAATTTGGCGTTGGATCAGGGCAAGTAGTTTGCATTAAAGTTCCATCGCTATACCCATCGTTACTCCCGCCCGTATATTGTGCGTTGACGGAGTGAA
>CANGUI010000273.1 GCA_947457025.1 Flammeovirgaceae bacterium
CGGTATTTCCCACACAAATCAACGAACCCGTCCATCCTTCACCCCGATCAAAATGGGTGTATTGTAAAATGTCTGCGAGGGCCACACCACCGGCGTATTGGGACGTCTGGAGTTGCATGAGTTCCGTTATCCGAAAGGGTGCCGCCGGGAGCGCGCCTGTGTTCACTTCGCTATACGCATCCATGCGCCGGCCCTGAATGGGCAATAAGTTCCAGGTAAGAAAAAATGCAGTCGAATCCGAAAACAGATTGTAAAGCGCATGGGGCTGTAAATTAGCCGGTCTGTACAAAGCGCCATCCCGGGTGCCATCATTGCGGCGTCCGAAGAATTCAAAGTACTCGCTCGCATCAAATCGTCCGTCCGGTGGTGACTGCGCGTGCTGAAAGAAGATAGCCTGTTCTGACCCCCGGTGAAAAACCTGGATCAGGCGCGGGTCAACTGTATTCACCGGCACACCGGCCGACAACAGATCGTTATACGTTACGCGGTAGATGCCATCTGCCGCGGTGGTCATTTTATAATACGATTGCGTGAAATTGATCCATTGTTGAGTCGATTGCCCCAACGCCGGCGAGCACCAGCAACAAATCCCGACTCCCCAGGCAACCCAACCCCGTATGGTGTGACGCATCAACAATAGAAAGATCAAAGTTAACAGATCAGATCTCAAAAATTGCTGCCGACGTTTTGCTTCGTTAAAGGTGATTCGCCCATACGTCATATTCTGTACCGGCAACCACGGAGTTTGGGCTGTAAGTTTAGCCCAACATAACGACACTACAGCCGTACATTCCGTCAAGATCGCAGGTTGAGAAGAAACCACGTAGTGTGCAGAAAAGATTGAATACGGAAACCACCCGAACGGAAACCGGGGCCAGAACGAAATCAAATCCAGAACCCGGGCCTTTTTCACCGCTACGGCTCAATAGCTCGCCGATTTGATACACTTCAGTCGTTTCAGACCAACAAAAACAGCTACGATTGCACGGCTAATCCACATATTTAGAATATTTTTCAATTGATTATCAAGTAGTTACATTAAAATCAAATTTTTTATTCCAAAGTACTCGGCCATACATAGTACTAAATCCGTATCAGTACTCAGATGCTATTATCCAACTGCATATGAACTTAGAAAACACGCAAATACAAATGCGCAAGGGCATTCTGGAGTACTGCATTCTACACATCATCTCGCGCGGTGAAGTCTATGCCTCTGATATGCTGGACGAACTTACCAACGCCAAGATGATTGTAGTGGAAGGCACGCTCTACCCCTTGCTCACCCGATTAAAAAACGCTGGGTTGGTTGAATACAAATGGGTGGAATCAAAATCCGGCCCACCGCGCAAATACTTTACCCTAACCCTACAGGGCACGCGGTTTTTGCACGGCCTTACCGACACGTGGAACGAACTGATCCAGTCAACCCAGATGATCACTGCCCGCACTCAAAACATTTCTCCTGTTTCCTAATCCGCCAGCCCCGATTATTATGAAAAAGAACATCAGCATCAACATCAGCGGAATTATTTTCCACATTGAAGAAGACGGATACGACCGCCTGAAAAAGTACCTTGATTCCATTCACAATTATTTCGGTGCATTTGAAGACAGCAGCGAGATTCTGGCTGATATCGAAAGCCGGATTGCCGAGTTGTTTTTGTCCAAGCTAAGCGAAGGCAAACAGGTCATTACGGCCGAAGATGTAGAGACCCTGCAAGCAACAATGGGTAATGTGAATGACTTTAAAGCTGCTGAGGCGCAGGAAGTACCGTTAAGCGACAACAGCGCGGGCACGCCACGGGCGGAACAACCCCGGCAGGAGCAGGGGGCACCGCGCTACACATCGCGCAAACTTTACCGCGACGAGAAACGCAAGATCCTGGGTGGCATCGGAGCCGGGCTTGGCAATTACTTCAAAATTGATCCTGTGTGGCCACGCCTGATTCTGGCCCTCCTGGCCTTCAGTACCTATGGCGCCGGCATCCTGCTCTACGTTTTGCTTTGGATTTTACTGCCTGTGTCCGACACCCTGGAAGATGAACCTTCCGTGCGGAAGATGTACCGCGACTCAGGCAATAAGGTGCTGGGCGGTGTGGCCGCGGGGGTAGCCGCCTTTTTCGGTACCGAAGCCAGTTTAATCCGCGTTCTGTTCATTGTATTCGCCATCATCGGGGGTGCCGGTATCCTCGTATACATCATCCTTTGGATAGCCTTGCCGGAAGCAAAGAGCATTACCGAAAAGATGGAGATGCAGGGGGAGCCGGTAACGCTCTCGAATATTGAAACGGCGATCAAAAAAGGCATCCACGAAAAAGAAGGACAGGAAGAAAGTGCGCTGGCCAAAGTGTTGTTGTTTCCGTTCCGGCTGTTGGCTGCGCTCATCAACGGGCTCGCTCAATTTCTGGGGCCGGTAGTGAAGATCTCCGTAGACATTCTTCGCATTGCCATCGGGGTTTTGATCCTGGCCGTGGGCCTGCTGATGATCTTCGCCCTTCTGGTGAGCGCGGGAATTACGCTTGGCATTTTTGGGATACCCGACTGGGGCTGGGTACACGACTGGCAGGTGAACACCCCGAACATTCCGCTCCAGGCATTCCGAAACACGTTCTCCGGCTGGGTGATTAGTGCCGGCATCCTTGCAGCGCTGACGCCACTGGTTTTTATGTCGTTACTTGGCTTTTCGATCATCGCGCGCCGGCTCGTTTTCAACTCTTACGTAGGTTGGACACTGTTCGTGATTTTTTTCCTGGCCGTGGGCTACCTGAGCTTCACGATCCCTCCCATTGCCTACGGTTTTAAAGAAGAAGCCGAGTTTAAAACCGAGGAAACATTTCCGGTAACCAGCAAGACTGTGATCCTGAACGTGAATGAAGTTGGCCTGGATGATTACGAGGTAACGGAACTAACGCTGCGGCCGCATGAAGCCAATACCATTCGCATTGTGAGACGGTTCCAGGCACAGGGCCGGACCAAAAAAAATGCCATTGAAAATGCCCAGACCGTGAGCTACCGGATTACCCGCCAGGACAGTGTGCTGACGTTCGACAGCAACATTCAGTTTTCAGATACGGCTAAATTCCGCGGACAACGACTTAACGTGGATGTCTTTATGCCTGCCACTCTTCTGTTTCAGATCGATCCGGAACTCTGGCGCATCATCGATAACACAAACTTCGGTTGGCGACGGGACATTGGCATCAATTCCGAAACGCACACGTTCCAATTCAAAGATGGCCAGATCGGGTGTGTCAGCTGTCCGGCAGGGTCGGATGGGAACGATTTCCGGGAAAGCGATACGACTTCCGGGAAAGCTGATAGACCCGCGCCTTTTGCGGATGAGTTGGGGTTGACCAATTTCGATGCCATTGATATCCGCGGGCTGGCCGAGGTACACATCCAAAAGGGCACTACCTACGCTGTGAAAATGGAAGGCCCCGAGCGTCTGCGAAAACGGTACGACCTCTCCGTTGTCGGACAAACTCTGATTGTCGATTTTGATGATGACCGCAGCTTTTTCTGGCGAGGCCGTTCGGCCGATGACGAGCGCGTCAGGATTTTCATCATGATGCCCGCATTGCAGGATTTCGAAATGTCGGGTGCGGGAGACGCCCGGCTTGTGGGTTTCCGCGAAGACGAACTGGACATTGAGTTATCGGGGGCTGTAGTGCTGGAAGGTTACTTCAATGCGCAGAACCTGGTACTCGATATTTCGGGAGCCTCCTCCGCGGACATCGCGGGCAACGGCGATTTTTTGGAGGCAGACATCACAGGGGC
>CANGUI010000274.1 GCA_947457025.1 Flammeovirgaceae bacterium
AACATGGCAAAAAATGTACGGCCCGTGATACTCGGGCGATAGCCAAATTCACCACCATAGGCCCAGCTCAGAGTGCGATTAAATTTCCCGTCAATACCGAGGCGAAATCCAAGCCTGCTGGTTTTGATTGCATCGGTGGAAAAGGTTGTGCCCTGGTAAACCACGTTATCAATCTGTAAAAGCGGGCTGTACAACACATCAACATAAAATGTAAGGAGACCATCGTCAACACCTTCCTCAAACTTATCGAAACTAACCGCAACATTGCGAATCCACGAATAGGATCCCCCCAGGGCTACCGCAACAGCGTTCACATTGCTGAACACTTCGAGTGGCCCGGTTGTACCTGAAAATGTCTGCAAACCCTGCCCATTCTCGGTGATCAGATCATCAAGTACAAGTTCTTGAGCTGCCAATGCTCTGTTAATATCTGTGGTACTATTCCAACTTATGGCATTCAGTCGTGCGCCATAAACCGTCCGTACCTTGCACGGCACATCTGCTCGCAGGGGAACACGCGAAGCCCATTTGTTGCCGTGGTAGCTTTTTTTGTAAAGCACCATCTTAGTTTTGGACGAGGATTCAAAATCTTTAATGTGATATGTTCCGCCAACTTCAAAATAATTGAATACTTCCGGTGTGTTATCCACATCACTGTTCCGAAGTGCCACTTCGCGGGTAAAGTCAAAAAACTTACTGCTGTACGACTTACGAAGATGGGCGCGGAAATGCGCTTTGTCGCGGTAATAGTATGTGGCATCCAGACCAAACCCAGCGTTCACATTGGTTGCGAATACCTCGCCATAGAGGGGTTGAAACCCGATAAAAAGCTTGTTGACGGCATACGGCTCGTCAAAAAGCTCCTCGAACGTGACAGCTGTTTTGTCGCTCCGATCACTTTGTGCCAAAACCACAACAGAAGCACCCAGTAGTAGGAAAAAGATGAATAAACGTACCTGCATTTAATCAGCAAGGTAATGAAAACCAATCTGAATACAAATGGGTACCCTCGATTCAGCGTGTGATGAGATACAGTCTAGTAGGATGTCGGAATTTTGGGTTTACGAACCTGGATTTTGCTTGGAACTACCATGGGCGTTGCTGCCGAGTTGCTTCGGAGGTCAGTTTACATACGAATAGTAGTTTTTAAGATTCCATGCCGGAGATTAGTAGCTCATCAGGGTTTGGGATGCTTGCCGGCCAAGGTAAAACTCCCCGCCCGGAGGTGAATGAAGGGAACTCTCAGGTTATCCTGCCGTGGCCCCAGATGATAGAATTCCTGGAAGGGTTTGAGCCGCGGACCCTCCTGTTGAAGCGTAGCTTGAAAATATACGCCGTAGCTATGTAGCAACTGCCCGAACACCAGCATGCACTCATAACCAACACGCGAACTTTGCAGGGGAAACTCCGCGTGCTTGCGGATAAATTTGCGGGTAAAATCAAGATATCCGGGAGCTTGCGCAACAAAAAAGTTGGGTGCCCAAACAACTATGCCAAGTCGTTCAAAGTTATCGAGGCTGATTGCGTTTGACTCCGAACTGATCCAGTTTTCCGAACCAACCACCTGAGTCGAATCCCCGCGAGTTTGTACGCTATTCACAACCTTGGTGTAAATCAACGGATCGTCAGAAGCTACGAGGATGCTGCCAATACTGTCACGCCTCAGCGTAAACTGTGTGGGATTCCTGAACTCATCGTACTCTGTAGGCGTTGCCAGTGTGGTCATCGCTTGGAAGGCCGTTTCCCGCCGCAATTCCTGCACTAACCGGATGCGAACTCCTGCCTGTACCGCCCGGTGGATGAAGCTAAACGCCAACACACTGTCGCGCACCGACTCCCCATAGTAGACGATGCAGTTTTTATTTCGCACGTTGGTGGCTATCCAATCTGCCGCCTGGCTACCCACGGTTTCAAATCCCGGCTGAAAAAGCATAGCGTACGGATTCCCCCCAAGGTAGTCGGCATTGTTGGTCACCGGATTGATCATGGGAATTTGATTTTTCTGGGAGAACTCCCGCACCAAAGGATATTCCTCTGGAAAAAGCGGACCGATGATCAAATCGGAATTTTTTAGTTCTGCAGTCGCCAGAAGTTTTTTTAGTGTTTCGATCTTGCGTTCCGTGTCGTACGCCCGCAACTCGATGGGCAGCCCCGCGTTGCGCAGCGAATCGACTGCGAGTTTGATGCCTTGATATAGTTGTAAGATGGTCTGATTTGGTTTCGTTTGTGTAGTCGGCTGAATCGATGTGGCCAGAAACGGAAACAAAAGCGAAACAACATATGCTGACTTCTTACTATTGGTCGGCTGGCGGGTGGGCAAGTAACGCTCGATATTAAATTGATAGACGGCTGCTAAAGAATCTGCAACCTGCCGATCGGCCGGCGAGAAGTCGGCCATGATATTGCGTAGCAGCAATTCGGCAACAACCCGGTTGTCGGGATTTTCCTCCAATAGCATGCGCAGGGTTTCGCGGTCATCCACGTTTCGCAGCTGTTCGTGCGTGAGCGCTTCACCCACAGCCCGCACATCAGGTTTGATTACGGTTTTCAGAATGCGCAAGGCAAGAAAGTAGTCGCCCTGCTCGAAATAGACTTTTGAGAGCCACAGCAGCGCCTCATCGCGGTCTACCCAGTCCGGATACAACTGCACGATCCGCCCGAGCACATCGCGGGAAACATTTTTGTAACCGAGTTGATAGGCCGAAAGCGCATAAAAAAAGTTAGCGTAAATGTATGATGGGTTGTTCTTATCGTACACCAGCAGCGGCTTGAAACCCTCAAACGCAAGCGAATACAAGCCGCCATCAAAATGTTGGCGGGCGGCCTGATACTGGCGTTTGTAGTCCTGCGCACCCAGCCGGAAGCCGGCCACGAAAAGCACCACCATGACAATTACGCGCATCATGCTATTCCCACTCAATCGTTGCCGGCGGCTTCGAACTGATGTCGTACACCACCCGGTTGACACCTTTTATTTTGTTAATGATCTCCGATGACACTTCGCTCAGGAAAGCGTACGGCAGGTGCGCCCAATCGGCCGTCATACCGTCTACGCTCACAACGGCCCGCAGGGCTACCACCTGCTCATAGGTGCGCTCGTCCCCCATCACGCCAACGGATTGGATCGGCAACAGAATGGCGCCTGCCTGCCATACGTCTTTATACAAGTTACTTGATTTCAACAGATTGATGAAGATATGATCAACCTCTTGCAAGATTCGTACCTTTTCGGGCGTGATGTCGCCCAGAATCCGAATTCCGAGGCCGGGGCCCGGAAACGGATGGCGGTTGAGGATCAGCGGATCAATACCCAGCAGAGCGCCTACCTGCCGTACCTCATCCTTAAACAGGGTATTCAATGGCTCTACCACCTTGAGTTTCATTTTCTCCGGTAACCCCCCCACATTGTGGTGTGATTTGATGGTGGCAGACGGGCCCTTAACCGAAACGGATTCAATCACATCCGGATAAATTGTTCCCTGACCCAGCCATCGCACGCCTTCAATGCGATGGGCCTCCACATCAAATACATCAATAAAAGTTCGTCCAATTGCCTTTCGCTTCGCCTCCGGGTCGGTCAGGCCCCCAAGTGCAGTGTAAAACTGCTCGCGGGCATCAACGCCTTTGATGTTCAGCCCCATGTCTTGGTAGGAATCCAGAACGTGCTCGAATTCATTTTTTCGTAACAAGCCGTTGTCAACAAAAATGCAATACAGGTTCTTCCCGATGGCCTGATGCACAAGCGTGGCTGCCACCGTAGAATCAACACCGC
>CANGUI010000275.1 GCA_947457025.1 Flammeovirgaceae bacterium
ATGAATCAGCAACATCTAAGCAAACACAAAATACAAACGCATATGAAAACACAACTTGTAGTTTTATTCATGGCCGCTGTTCTTTCTGGCTGTTCGATTGTCAGACAGGGAGAAGTAGGGGTTAAACGTAAACTTGGTAAACTATCACCCACCATTGTGCAGCCCGGTGTTGTGGGGATCAATCCATTTACCACACTGATCATCAAGATGCCCATCAGTACCATGAACATGGAAATCAATGCCAACCTTCCGTCCAAAGAAGGTTTGAATGTAAATGCGATCATCTCCATCTTGTATCGGATAGAGCCTCAAAAGGCACCCTTTATCCTGGAGAACATCGGATTGAATTATGAAAACGTAGTGATCAGTAGTGTTTTCCGGTCAGCTGCGGCCGATGTCTGTTCGCGGTTCTATGCAAAGGATATGCACAGCTCGCAGCGTGCCGTGATCGAAAAGGAAATCACCTCGCAAATGGCAAAAATCATTGAAGACCGCGGTTTGATTGTGGAAGCCGTGCTGCTGAAAAGCATCCAACTGCCCCCCGGGCTGGCGCGTGCCGTAGAGGAAAAACTGGAGGCCGAACAGGATGCGCAGCGGATGGAGTTCTTGCTTGATCGCGAAAAGCGTGAGGCTCAACGCAAGATGATTGAAGCACAAGGTATCCGCGATGCCCAGAAGATCATCGCGGAAGGATTAAGCGAACGGATCATCGAATGGCAGAGTATTGAGGCGTTTCGCGAACTGGCCAAATCAAACAATGCCAAACTAATCATCACCGATGGTAAAGCACCAATGCTAATCGATGGGGCTGCTACTGCCGAAACAGGCAAGCAGTAACCGGCATCAACGCAGGTATGAAAGCAGGATGGCGTGCCGGGTACTTGCCCCCGGCCCGCGCCTGCCCGAAGCCGCTTCAGGGAGCGGCTTTTTTTATGGCAGCGCGGCGGCATTCCTCCGCGCGCCCGCGCCAACCTCGGTCGAGTAGCAAAGTGCCAACTGGAATCAGTGCAGCGATAAACGCAATGCCCACCTGCAGCCAGGAGTAGCGCAGCGCATCCGCAGCGATTACCACTGCAACGAGGTAGGTAATAAATAAAATTCCATGCATCCAGCCGACAACGGTCACCATGGCAGGCATCCCTAAAAAGTACTTCAATGGCATGGCTACCAGCAACAGCACAAGAAACGAATATCCTTCCGTGATTCCCGTTACCCGCAACAAGCGTATTTTTTGGTGATCATTCATATCCTCACCGGAACGCTCGGGTTTCGTTGGGTTGGTAGATGTACCGAAACGTGTAATGCCGGTCCGGATCTGTTATGTTATTGGGGGCGGCCGGCGCTCCTTTGTAATAACTCAGGATCTCCATTTTAACAAACCGGTTATCACCCGTGCGTACAAAAATGATTCGCCCGGCAATCGGTGTGACAATCGTGGAGGTATTGGAACCGCCATTTCGCCACCACTGATTCGTGAGTACAGACGAGCCCGGCGGCTGGGGACTGGGTGAAATGACAAACAGCGGCGGCGCTGCGGTGCCGTTATCACTTGCATAACCTGATTCCGGCGCTTCCGTGATCTCATCAAAAATACCATTCTGAATTTGGGCTACCACCGTTCCAGGACCACTGGAGCCGCTATTGAAGATGATGGACGTTGCCCGGAAGCCAATGTCCCAACGGGTGGAGTTGAGTTCCGTGTTGGGCACAATCTCACCGGTTTTAAAATTGAACAACGTGAATTTTCCGGTTTCACCGGGGCGCGTCGGGGGACCGGAGGAGTTGAAGACGAGCGGCGCGTAGTCCGCATTCAAGTCTCGGATGGTCTGGGCCACTACGGGTTGGGGAGTGGGTTCGTCATCGCACGACAAAAAAACAGTAGACACAAAAAACAGCACGGAAAATGAAAACCAACATTTCATAATGTAGAATTGATTAAGTGTAAAATGATAGAACTTTTTTTTGGAACCCGGTGGTGTGGCAATCACTGAAGGCACAGGTGTAGGTTTGGGATTTCCGAGGGCCGCACCCGAAGGCTGCCGAAGGATGGATAGCAACATTGTACCAGCGTGACGAGCAGAACGATTTTTCATACCCTATTGATCAGGATAACTTAGAATTCCTTTTTGATTTCTGTTTTTTCAAGAAGGGGCAATACATACTCAGGTATGCTACCCGTCCCGGCAGATTGGGAATGAACACAGGCTCCTTGTGGCCCAACACATTGTCCACTCCCGCCTGAATGCGGATGTGGTTTCGGATTGTTTTTCCGATCGCTACGTTGATCAGGCCATACCCGCGAACAAACGAGTCGTACCGGTCGAGCAGGCCATTACTATTCAGGTCAGACTGGGGTACGCTCTCTCCCTGGATATTGCCTTGCAGTGCGCCAACACCATACCTTCCGCGATACACCAGCCGCAGGCTTCCTTCCCATCCCGTTTCGGGATGCGAATAAAACAACTTCACGTTTCCGATGTGGCGCGAGCGATTATACAAACCCACGTAATCCCGGCGCGTCAGCCGGCGGGTAATCAACGTGGCGGGATCCCGGTAGAATACCTCCCCCTGCCGGATGCCGTCCATCACGTCCTTATCACGGGCGAAGAGCAACTGATACCCCCCCGATAGCGTCCAACGTTGGTGTAATGCATAGCTGAAGTTAGCTTCGAGCCCCTGCGTGAATACGCGCGCCAGGTTGCGGTAACTGTAGATCGTTTGATTCTGAACCGTGATGGCGACAGCCTGTGTTTCAATGAGGTTATCGATGCTGTTATGAAAGGCATTGAGTTCACCCTGCAACCGACCACTTACCTGAAAGGTGGACCCGGCATTGACAGACCACGAGCGTTCCGCCCGAAGTTTTCCCAGCGTGGCAGGATCGAAAAGGTACGCCTGAATCTGTCCGGCAGTTTCGAGGTCGTTGAGGCGCGTTGCAGCTACCTCGGTACCCAACACGCTGTACCCGCCGGCGGCATTCAAAAAATTGAAATACACCTGCCGGAAGTCTGGAGCCTTGAAGCCGACACCGCTGCTGATTTTGAATGCGATACGAGGCGTCCATTCGTAGCGGGCCGAAAGCTTGGGACTAAATTGCGATCCGTAGATGGAATTGAAATCAAGGCGCCCACCCGAAATCACCGTCAGCTGCGGCGATGGCGTCCACTCGTGCTGCCCGAATGCGTAGTAGGTATATTGCATTCGCTCGGCCTCATCGCCGTAACGGGATGTCTGGACAGACTCCCGGATGGCACCGGCGCCGAACGTGAACACCTGTTTCGCATGCAAAAACCATTCGGCGTTTACTTCAGGTCTCAGGAATGTTTGCCGGAACTGATCGGAATAGTAGGGAGCACCGTCGCTCTCGCGGTTAAGGGCGGTAGTGGTTTGATACCGGGTGGTATACAACCGTGCGATGCCTTTCAGATTGGTTGCGAATCGCTGGGTGAAAACTGCATTCATGTTCCAATCGCCCGTGGTGCCGTTGCCGAAAGTGCGGATTCCACCACCTCCATTTTCTACTTCAAAACCGAACATCTGGCGCTCATCAAACCGGCGAACCGATACCGACAAATCTGCTGCCGGAGTGAACTGATAAGTAAGTTTAGCATTAGCCGTGTAATTGAGGGTCGGTGCAACCGTCTTGCCAAATCGCTCGGGTGATAGATCATAACCATCGGATTGGTACCGGTTC
>CANGUI010000276.1 GCA_947457025.1 Flammeovirgaceae bacterium
ATTTTATCCAATCAAAATTTACCCAACTGCATATATGGAAACGATGGAACTCGAAGCACCCACGGCCAAGGGTGTGCCTGCAAAAAAATATGTGTTCTCCTTTCATGAAGGAGACGGCAAAAACAAACACCTGCTCGGTGGCAAGGGCGCCAATTTGTGCGAGATGACCCAGATCGGCTTGAATGTGCCTCCGGGTTTTGTGGTCTCCACCGAGGCATGCCTCTCCTACCTCGCAGAACCCAGCCGCGCACTGCCCAATGGCGTGATGGAGCAGGTGCGCGAGAACATGCGTGCGCTGGAATCTGCCACCGGCAAGAAATTCGGCCATGCCGATAAACCGCTGCTGGTATCCGTGCGCTCGGGGTCGGCCATGTCCATGCCGGGCATGATGGATACGATCCTCAACCTGGGGCTCAACTCCCAAACCCTGAAAGGATTAATTGCCCAGACGGGCAACGAGCGCTTTGGCTACGATGCCTACCGCAGATTCATTCAACTGTTCGGCAAAGTGGCCCTCGGTGTACCGGATGAAAAATTTGATTCCCACTTTGACGAAATCAAACGTAAGGCCGGAGTGAAAGTGGATGTGGGCCTCACCACCAGCGACCTGAAAGAAGTGAGCGAGCGTTTTCTCACCGTGGTGCGCGAGCATACCGGCCGGCCCTTTCCGGAAGATGTGTTCGAACAACTCGAGATCGCCATCAAGGCGGTGTTCAACTCCTGGATGGGCAAGCGCGCGGTAGATTATCGCAGAGAATTTAAAATCACACCCGCCATGGCCAACGGCACAGCCGTGAATGTGGTCACCATGGTGTTCGGCAACATGGGCAACGACTGCGCCACGGGTGTGGGCTTCACACGCGACCCCGGCACAGGCGAAAACGTGATGTTTGGCGAGTACCTCACCAACGCACAGGGCGAAGATGTGGTGGCCGGCATCCGCACACCCAAACCGGTAGCCCAGCTGGCCACCGAAATGCCCACACTCTACCGGCAACTGGAAGAGCTCCGCAAGAAACTGGAAACCCACTACCGCGAGGTGCAGGATTTTGAATACACCATCGAAAAAGGCGTGCTCTACTGCCTGCAAACCCGCAACGGCAAGATGAACACCACTGCCATGGTGCGCACTTCGGTAGAAATGGCGCACGAGGGGCTCATCACCCGCGAGCAGGC
The DNA here is from genome assembly GCA_947457025.1 of Flammeovirgaceae bacterium. GTDB lineage: Bacteria > Bacteroidota > Bacteroidia > Cytophagales > Cyclobacteriaceae > ELB16-189. The sequence goes on from CANGUI010000276.1 coordinate 1,177, forward strand.
GCTGCTGCGCATCAAGCCGGAAATCCTTGAACAACTGTTGCACCCGCGCCTCGACTCGCTCCACAAGGTAGATCCCATTGCGCAGGGTCTGCCCGCCTCACCGGGGGCCGCCTCCGGCCACATCGTTTTCGATGCCGACCGGGCCGAGCTGCTCGGCAAAGCGGGCGAAAAAGTCATCCTCGTGCGGGAAGAAACAAAGCCCGAAGATATCCATGGGTTCTTCGCAGCCCAGGGGGTGCTCACCAGCCGGGGCGGCAAAACGTCTCACGCAGCCGTGGTGGCCCGCGGCATGGGCAAGCCCTGTGTGGCCGGTGCCGAAGGCATTCAGGTGGACGTAAAACTGCGCCAGGCCGTGATTGGCGACAAAACCCTGCACGAAGGCGACTTCATCACCATTGACGGGGGCACGGGCTATGTTTATAAAGGAACCATTCCCATGGTGGAACCCACGTTCTCAGACGAGCTGAAGAAGTTGCTCACCTGGGCCGATGAGGCCGCCACCATGAAGGTGATGGCAAATGCCGACACACCTGCCGCGGCAAAAAAGGCGCTGAACTTCGGGGCAATGGGCATCGGCCTGTGCCGCACCGAGCGCATGTTCAACGATGTGGACCGCCTGCCGATCGTAGTCGAAATGATACTGGCAGCCACAGCCGAAGAACGCGAAGCCGCACTTGGGCGCCTGAAAGACATCCAGCGCACAGACTTCCGTGAGATCCTCACCACCATGGCCCCGCGGCCCGTTACCATCCGTCTGCTGGATCCGCCTATCCACGAGTTTCTGCCCACCGAAGATGTGCTGCGCGATGAACTGCAGAACCTCAAGCATCTGAAAGAAACGGTAAGCGGAGTGAACAACCTTTTCGGAAGTCTGCGCCTGTTGAATGCCGACCTGAAAATCGCAGACAAATCGCTCGAGCCGTTTACCGCGGCCGGTGCCGACCTCGTCACCCAGGCCATCCAAAAGAAAGAACAGATGCTGAAAAAAGTGCGCGAGCTGCATGAAGTGAATCCGATGCTGGGCCACCGCGGTGTGCGCCTCGGCATCACCTTCCCCGAAATCTACCGCATGCAGATTTCAGCTATTTTGGAGGCTACAGCCGACTGTCAGCGCGTGGGCATAGACGTGCGCCCCGAAATCATGGTGCCGCAGGTGATCACCGTAGAAGAGCTTGCGCAGATCAACGTACACGTAAACGAAATCAAAGCACGCCTCGAAGCCGAACAAAAGGTAAAGCTCCATTTCAAATTCGGCACCATGATGGAAACCGTGCGCGCCTGCCTCCAGGCCGAAGAGCTCGCCACCGTGGCCGAGTTTTTCTCCTTCGGCACGAATGACCTTACACAGGCAACGTTCTCGTTTTCGCGTGAGGACGCGGAGAACAAGTTTCTACCGTTCTATATCATGAAAGGTGTATTGAAAGATAATCCGTTTGAAGTTTTGGATAGCCGCGCCATGGGCAAACTCATGCGCATGGCCGTTCAAGATGGCCGCAGGACAAATCCCAATTTAAAGGTGGGGATCTGCGGTGAGCATGGCGGCCATCCGGAATCTATCTTATTCTGCCATAGCATAGGACTAAACTACGTATCGTGCTCCGGCCCGCGCGTGCCCATTGCACGGCTGGCAGCCGCACACGCCAAACTGGGAGAGTCAACGTATAGCAGCAACTGATCAACGTACGCACAAAAAGAAAAGGCAGGATGAACGTCCTGCCTTTTTTTTGGGTGCCGCCCCGGTTCGCGCAGCGCATAACAAGGCCGGCAAGCGCCAACAGCGTACACAAGAAGAAAGCAAAGAAAAGCCGGCAGCCAGCGCCAGCGCTGAAAGACATGAAATCTTTTCTTGCGTAGCCAACCGAAGCGTTAGCTAAAGTTGGGCGTGCCCCCGCGGCTGGAGGTCCGCCACACCCGATCCCTTACCGGAGCAAGGCGATATCCGCGCCAAAACAGTTGCAACCGCGGGGTCGCGCTGTCGGCACTCGCCACCCCACGCACAGGCCCCTGCGGGCTCAAACAACTGCCTCCATCGCTCACGCGGGCGTACTGCCTGCTGGTCACCGGTCGCATGTAGCTGACATCAGCAAACAACCAACAACTACCAACCAACAACTAACAACTAACAACCAACAACCAGCTAAGCTCCCAGCCAGAATTAAAAAAAGATTCTCATTAACGTGCCCCGCCATTTTGGACGGATATGTGCAACTGCGGGGGTGTTGAGGTATACAAAATATCAACAATTGCATATATTCGTACGTTGCAGGCCAGGCGCTGCGGGACAGGTTACCGTTGACAAATCGTGGTAAAAAATTGACGTGGGTGACGGTTGACTTTTTTGAAAGTTCGTCTCCGTGGAAAGCTCGCAGCAGGCCGAAAATATCGCGGCAACGCGGACAGTTCGCGGACTTTGTTTTAAAAAACTTTTAAGTGAATCGACTTTTTCGGTTTCGGGTGACAGCGAACAACCACTTGGACTTGGCGCAGCAAGAAATGCAGTCAGTAAACAGGACAGC
>CANGUI010000277.1 GCA_947457025.1 Flammeovirgaceae bacterium
AAGAACTCGCGATCCGGTCGATGCAACCGAATTGTGGATGCCTATCCGTTCAGGCCGAGAACCTGGTGATCAAGCCGAATGCGGAGACAATCGCCACAGTCAGAATAACGGGCGAAGGCCGGATAGGAACCCAAACAAAAGCCATTACGGTATACAGCACTGATCCGGCGCAACCGGTACAGCGCATCCTACTCACGGTGGTGATTCAGGATTGAAACTATTTTTTCAGCCGCCTGTCCGTCGCCATACAGAGGCGTTTGGAAATTCATTGCCTTTCTCGTAGCCTCTTTAGCCTGTGCCACAATCAGGCTACGGTTTGCCCCGGCCAATGTAGTAACCCCAGCCTCTACCAACTCTACCCACTCGGTCTGGTCGCGTAGCGTTACGCAAGGCTTTCGAAAAAAATACGCTTCTTTTTGAAGGCCCCCGCTGTCCGTCAGCACGCAGGCACACGCCTCCAACAACTGCAGCATATGAAGGTACCCGACCGGTTCCAGCACGGTAACCTCCAGGGGGATTTGAAGTGCCGCCAGCTGTTGCCGCGTACGCGGATGCAGCGGCAACACTACCGGCCACTCGCGATGTAACTCGTTCAGGGCGGTAACAATCTCCCTCAATCGTTCAGGTTGATCTGTATTTTCAGCTCTGTGGAGCGTTGCCAAAAAGAAAGGTTGCCGGATGCCCGCGGTTTGGAGAATACTTTTCAGGCTCCGTGATTTTTCAAGGTAGAATAGGGCAGCATCATACATAACATCACCCACGTGCTCCATCTGGCATGGAAAGCGCCCAAAGCCTTCGTTCTTCAGGTTTTCGATGGCAGTAGGCGTGGGGCAAAACAAGTACCGGCTGATGCGATCAGTCAGGATCCGATTGATTTCTTCCGGCATTTTCAGGTCGAAACTGCGCAGCCCGGCCTCAACATGGGCGACGGGGATATGCAACTTGGCGGCCGCAAGTGCGCCCGCGAGCGTGGAGTTGGTATCGCCATAGACCAGAACAACATCTGGCTTTTCTTTTATCACCACTTGTTCAACCCGCTCCAGCATCCGGCCAGTCATGGCACCGTGGCTCAGTCCGGCCACCTCCAGGTGGTACTGAGGTTCGGGAATCTCCATCTCCCGAAAAAACACCTCGCTCATGTTGGCATCAAAGTGCTGACCGGTATGGACGAGGATTTCGGTGATGCCAGCGCTTTTGCAGGCGCGCGACACCGTGGCCGCTTTAATAAACTGCGGACGTGCCCCAATTACTGTTACGATCTTCACAGCCAAAGAGCTAACTGAAAGCCGACAACCCTGTGATGTGATTCCCCAAAATCAGCAAGTGAATGTCGTGTGTGCCCTCGTAGGTGACGACACTTTCCAGGTTCATCATGTGGCGCATGATCGAATATTCTCCTGTGATGCCCATACCCCCATGGATTTGCCGCGCCTCTCGGGCTATTTCTAATGCAATCTGTACATTATTGCGCTTGGCCAATGAGATTTGGGCAGTAGTTGCTTTTCCTTCGTTCATCAGCGTGCCGAGGCGCCAGTTGAGTAGTTGTGCCTTGGTGATCTCGGTGAGCATCTCAGCTAATTTTTTCTGCACCAACTGAAAAGAGGCGATGGGTTTGCCAAACTGGATACGTTCGGCCGCATACCTTCTCGCAGATTCATAACAGTCCATTGCAGCGCCCAATGCGCCCCAGGCGATGCCGTACCGCGCCGAGTCCAGACACATCAACGGAGCGCCCAACCCGCTTTTTCCCGGCAGCAGATTTTCTTTTGGCACTTTCACATTATCAAATACCAGTTCGCCTGTGGCACTGGCCCGCAGACTCCATTTTCCATGTGTCTCAGGGGTAGTAAATCCGGGCATACCCCGCTCAACAATCAATCCGTGGATTCGCCCCTGTTCGTTCTTTGCCCAGACTACCGCCACATCTGCTCTCGGCGAATTGGAGATCCACATCTTGGCTCCGTTCAACACATAGTGATCGCCCGCATCTTGAAAGCGGGTAACCATGCCCCCCGGGTTGGAGCCGTGATCGGGCTCCGTCAAACCAAAACAGCCAAGCCATTCGCCCGATGCCAGTTTGGGTAGATATTTTTTTCGTTGTTGTTCTGATCCAAACTTATAAATCGGGTACATCACCAGCGAACCTTGTACGCTGGCCGTTGAGCGCATTCCCGAGTCGCCCCGTTCAATTTCCTGCATCAAAATGCCATAGCTGATGTAGTCTAATCCGCCGCCCCCATAGGTTTGCGGAATGGTGGGTCCAAAAGCACCAATGTTACCGAATTTTTTTACGATTTCGTACGGAAAGTGAGCTTTTTGAGCCCACTCTTCAATAAATGGACTTATTTCACGCTTCACGAAGTCACGTATCGAACTGCGTACCAGTTTATGCTCTTCGGTTAACAGGCTGTCAAGGGCATAAAAATCAGGATGTTCGTACACATCCTGTTTCAATGACTTTTGAAAGTCGGTGTCGGATAACGTAGCCGTTGCCATGATCTTGGGGATTGATTCTCTAAATTCGCTGCAATTTACTAACCAATTAACAATTCTATGGAATCATCGCTGGATCCGGCCCGGCTTGAACAGTTGCAGAAACTTCAACAAAAGTATGATGTGATGGGGCAGGACTTGTCGTCCTACCTGGAGGGATTGCTCTATGCCGATTACCTGACGTATTGGGATTACATTCATGTAGATACGCTGTTAAGTCTGCAAAATCCCAAGACGCAGTTTAAGGACGAAAAGGTCTTTATTGTTTACCACCAGATCACCGAGTTGTATTTCTATTTGATACTCTGGGAGCTGGAGCAGATCACCAGCACGGAGGCCCCCACGGAAACGTTCGCCTGCGAGCGGATTGGCCGTATGGTGCGCTACTTCAGGCATTTGGAAAAGACGTTCGAAATCATGGTTGACGGCCTCGAAAAAGAGCAGTTTCTGAAGTTTCGTATGGCCCTTCTCCCTTCCAGCGGTTTTCAGTCTGCGCAGTACAGGCAGATTGAACTCGCATCAACCGACCTGATTAACCTGGTCAATACGGTGGCGCGTGCATCGCTTGACGAAAATTCCCCGATCGACCTGCTTTTAGAGCAACTCTATTGGCGCAGCGGAGCTACCGAACTGGCAACCGGCAAAAAAACCCTCACCCTGCAGCAATTCGAAGCCAAGTACATGAAGCAGTTCCGTGAAAAGGGTATACACTTCCGAGATAACAACCTGCGCAAGTGGTACCTCAAATATTTTCCGAATCAAGCTTCTGTGGGTACCCTGCTGCGCGAGTTTGATCAGTTAGCCAATGTTCTCTGGCCCCTGGCCCACCTGAAGGCAGCAAGTCGCTACCTCCAGAAGTCACCGGAAGATATCAAAGCCACAGGGGGCACCAACTGGCAGAAATACCTGCCGCCCCGTTTTCAGAAAATCATATTCTTCCCGGAACTGTGGAGCGAAGTTGAAAAGGACGAGTGGGGTAAAGCTGCCATCACTCACGTGATCCCGCCGCAAGGGTAGTTTTCTTGCTATCTTTGAAACATGCGGACATTGCGTTTTGTACTGGCAGTAGTGGCAACTGCGGGCTGTGAGCGGTTAATGGCCCAGCCGGTTACGCGCTACACCTACTATGACCCCGAACGAAAAAATCTGAAAGAGATTTACCAGGTAAAAGATACAATCAAAAAT
>CANGUI010000278.1 GCA_947457025.1 Flammeovirgaceae bacterium
AAAAGTGGTAACAAATGTGAGACTCGCCGCCATATACAAGGCGGGCAACATATGTGTGGTAACCGCCAAGGCGGAACATACACCAAGAACCTGCACGGTAATCGGGTTATCGATATCGAGCGGATTCGAGATGAGTTTCTTATTTTTTTTCGAGAAGAGGGGTTCCTCTTTTTTCTCAACTTTCTCAATCACAGCGGCTTCTGTGCTCATATCTTTTTATTTTAATGCAATGGGTTGTTTTTGGAGGTATTTGTTGTAGCAGCCAAAATATTCTTGGAGCATGTTATTCACTCCTTTGGCGGTAAGTGTAGCACCCGACATTCCGTCTACCTTATGTGTGTCGCTCGAGTAATCCATACCTTCTCCTTTTTGCATCATGACAGACACCAGTTGGCCATTATCAAAAATGGATTTGTTCTTGTAGCGCTCCTGAATTTCAGTGCTCGAAATCCGCGCACCCAAGCCAGGGGTTTCGCCTATATGCCCGAAACTCACGCCCAGAATGGTATTGAAGTCGGAAGCTAATGCCACAAACCCGAAAATATTATTCCAAAGGCCGTAACCGTACACAGGCAAAACAACAGCTTCCACTTGGTTGCCGTCTGCTTCACTAACAATCTCGTAAACCGGGAGAAGACGTTCTTGGGGTTTCTTTTTGTACTCCGATGCCACGGAGACATTTTTAGGAGTCATGCCTTCCTTCATGGTGCCATTGTAATCAATCACAAATGCACGAACGCGTTTGGCATAGATCGCCTCGATGTTAGCTCCCTCCTCTAGTGTCATCACGGTAGAAAGAATATTGGTTTTTTCCTCCAGCGCCACGTTGGCGTCCTGTTTGTCCTTCAGGCTGATGGAGGCAAATGCAAGAGCAGCACCGCACACAATCGTGAGGCCGGCTGCATATAGAACGATGTAAAGATTAGACTGTCGCACGTTGTAATCTGCGTTTTTTGTTTGCACTTACTACAAAATAATCAATCAGCGGGGCGAATACATTCATCAACAGAATCGCCAGCATGATTCCTTCCGGATAGGCCGGGTTAAACACACGAATCAGAACGGTAAAGATTCCGATTAAAAATCCATACACCCACTTTCCGGTTTCCGTGTGTGAGGCGGTAACCGGATCGGTAGCCATGAACACGGCACCGAATGCAAGGCCGCCAATCACCAAATGGTAATGTGCTGGCATCTCCACAAAAGGATTTCCGCCAATCAAATTCAACAACAAGCCCATGGCATACGCCCCAGCAAACACACTGAAAATAATTTTACCGCTGCCCACCCGCGTAGCCACTAAAATGGTCGCGCCAATCAAACACATTAGCGTAGAGGTCTCCCCAATGCTGCCGGGGATCGTGCCAATAAATAAGCTGGTAAAACTAAAAATACCCTCTGCCCAACCGGCTCCGAAAGAATTTAGATCGGCCACCACATTTCCGGTGGACGCCGCAGCTACGGCAAGTGCTGTAGCACCTGAGTAGCCCTGAACGGTTGTCGCACTCTCGCCCACAAACGCCCAAACTTCGCCTGAGATATCCGTGGGATAGGCGAAATACAAAAATGCACGGGCGGTGAGCGCGATGTTTACCACATTCATTCCAGTACCGCCAAAAGCTTCTTTGCCGATGATCACAGCAAAAGCGGTAGCCACGCCCACCTGCCACAGCGGCACATCCGGGGGCATCACCAAGGGAATGAGGAGTCCGGTCACCAGGAACCCTTCATTAACCGGGTGCTTACGCAGAATTGCGAAAACAAATTCAATACCGAGGCCCACGCCGTACGAAACCACCACGATCGGCAGAGTCTGGATGGTCCCAATCAAAAATTTTTCAGCTAAAGTTGCAGAGGCGGCCTGTCCAATCGCGAGAAAGTGCTGATGTCCAACGTTCCAGACTCCGAACACGAGGCAGGGCACCATCGCGATGATAACGGTCATCATCAGGCGCTTCAAATCCACGGCATCGCGGATCTGGGCCCCCTTTACGCCGGTGGTGGTGTTAGGCGAGAACGCAAATGTTTCCAACGCCTCAAATGCGTAGTAATACTTTTCTAATTTTCCGCCCTTCTCAAAATTGGGCTTCAGCTTGTCTAACTGCTCTCGTAAAAACTTCATCGGCTTAGCTGTTTTGCATTAACTCAATTCCATCGCGCACAATCTGCTGGATTTCATGTTTGGATACGTCGGCAAACTCGCACAAGGCAAAGTCTTCTTCGATTACCTCATAGATGCCCAGCGCCTCCATTTCATCAAGATCTTCGGCCAGGATCGACTTCAGCAGTTGGGTAGGAAGAATATCCATCGGCACCAGTTTTTCGAAAACGCCGGTTTGCACAAAAGAACGGTGCTCTCCGTTCGTGTTCGTGTTGGCTTTGAATTCACGGTTGGGGGCGAGGAAGGAAAGAAGTCCGAACGCGCGGTGAAAACTAACTTTGGAAGCCGTGGGTGCGATCCAGCCGAGAAACTCGTGGTGGTTGCCTTCCGGAAGGACAGTCAGCTGATGATCGAAAAAACCCATGTGTCCGTCCGCCCCGATACTGGTTCCGGTCAGTACATTGCCTGAAACGAATCGCACGTTTGTTTCGGTCAGGTTATCCTTCACCACCTTTTTTATGGATGTTCCGGTATAGGCTTTATAGTATTGCGGATTGCGGGCTGCCGGGCCCGCCAGGGCCATCAGGCGGGATGTGTCGTACACGCCATTCAAAAACAACTTGCCGATCTGAATCACACCAAACGGGTTAATGGTCCATACCACATCACCCTTGTTGATCGGGTCTACGTGATGAATCTGCGCCCCCACACAACCAGCGGGGTGGGGCCCATTGAATTTATTTAACTCGGTGCCTTTCACCTGAGAGAAAACGGTTGAAATCTCATCGCGGCTATGGACATTTACATGCACGGCGCCGGACGTTAGACGTTTCAGCACGTCAACACCCACCTGAAAAAACTGGTCCTGCCCTTTGAATAGCACAGAATAGTCTGGAGCAACCGGTGCAGTATCGAAAGCAGAGATATGAATTGCCTTCGGCGTCGCGGCCGGATTGGCTACCACGCCAAAGGGGCGCTGAACGAGGTTCGCCCAAACGCCGGACTTCAACAAATTGGCTTTGATCTCCTCCACGCCGGTGTTCTGGATATCGGATACCGAATAGCGCCTGAAGGCCTCGAACTCCATTTTCTTGTCGGCCAGGATCACGATTTCCAGCAATTTTCGCTTTTCTCCGCGTTTTATTTCGACAACCTCGCCGCTAACAGGAGAAGTAAACAAAACCGTCTCAAAGCGTTTGTCGTGGAAAAGCGGCGAGCCGGCTTTAACAGCGTCACCCTCTTTGACAACCGGCTTGGGCATGTACAGCCCGTGGAAGTCGGTCGGTTTGATGGCGTACGTATCGGCCATGTCAACCTCTGCCACCTTGGGCTGGGGTTTGCCCGCAAGGTTGATGTTAAAGCCCTTTTTCAGACGGATAAATTTGCCCATAGAGCGGCAATTGAGTTAGTTTTTCGAACGGGGCAAAATTAGCAATTAGGCTGTGGAAACAAAGGTTTTTAGGCCGATCGGCCATAGTCTGTTCCTCCCCCGACAACCGGTTCAAACCGTGATGGTTATCTTTACCCCACAGGTTCTAACATCACCGCCAGCGCCAACCGGACGCCCTCCTCA
>CANGUI010000279.1 GCA_947457025.1 Flammeovirgaceae bacterium
CGCGCGAATGAAATTCTCCCGGTAGTTCACCCAGATGCTGAAGGCAGTGGGGTGGTACTTTTGAATATCGATCATCAGTGTCGGATTGATCTGCTCGAGGTCCTCTTTGATCCAGATTGAGATCCGAGCCAACTCATCGATGGCATTGCCGGCCTGCTTCTTTAAATCCGATAGCAAGACCTTATCACGTTCCAGATGGGAGCTGGAAACATGGGTCACCAGATCATCTTTGTCGGCAAAATGCTGGTAAAGTGTTTTCTTCGAGACTCCCAGGTGCCGGGCGATGTCATCCATTGAGATGCTGCGCACTCCGTATCTCATGAACAGCTCCTCAGAGCCAGAGAGAATGCGGTTTCGGACGTCAACTTCTTCCATAAGTCATAAGAAAACGGTGGAAACTTCAAATAGTTCAGAAGTTTCCACGGTTTCCTACAACGGCCAGGCGTATTTTTGGTTCAGCCTTTTACCATTATTTAGCATTTATTTTTTGGCAAAAAGGGCCTCAAACGTTTGAATTCGCGGGATTAGTTCGTTTTTCCTCCCAGGAGCACCACTTTTCCTTCATGCGGGTTTTGTACTGTTCACGCTCTTCCGGGCTCATGCCGGCCCATTTTTGTTTCCACCGCTGCCCCCAGTAGCGTTGCCGGTAGCTGCCCCCCTTACCGAAAGACCAAAAAAGAATCTTGGTCAGCGCCAGCAAGCCGAGGGCCTGCCAGAATGTGATTACCGGTCCCTGAAATAAATCCGGCACCAGCCAGTTCCATAATACCATGGTCACGGCGCCGATGGCCGCCAGGGCCACCACGCCCATCAACAAGAATCTTGCTATCCACGTTGCTTTCATATGTCAACTCGTTTTTAAAAATGTTTGTCTTATCTTAAATCTTCATAAAAAGCCTGGAGGCGTTTACGAAGGGACTGAATGGCGTAGCGCTTTCGGGACAACAAGGTGTTGATGGAGACACCGGTTTCTTCGGCAATCTCGCGAAAGCTGCGCTCTTCCAGTTCGTTCCACACAAAGATCTGTCGCTGATCTTCGGGCAGTTCGTCTAACGCATCCATGATTTCATCCCAGATAACATCCCGCAAATAAGCGGCATCTGGGGTGTTGCCGAGGTCGGGTAAAATCTCCTGCAATGTCAGCGGTACATCTTCATCCTGCCGGGAGATGCCTTCCAGATCAGCCAGCTGCGGCCGGGCGGCATCCCGGCGGTAGCGATCGATGATCTTATTGCGCGCCACACTGTACAGCCAGGAGGTTACCCGGTCTACCGACTCAATTGACTCAAAGCCGGCAACAAATTGTACAAATACATCCTGCAGGATATCTTCCGCTTCTGCCTCATTTGAAACACGATGGCGAATAAATCCGAGCAGTTTATTCTTTTCGCTCAGGAAGGTATTTCGCTTAATCGCTTCTTGCATCGGCAGGGTAAGGGTTACAACTCGCGGCATATGGGGTAAGTCGCTGCCGCTCGTGAATTTATTGCATCAAAGGTGTGGATTTTTTCCGACCGTCAGGTACAAACCGGGCTGAACAGCCGGGCCCGGAAGATCCTTTACTTTTGTTTCATGTTTGTACGCGATCATTTCGTTTCCTACCGGGATAGCCAACTGCACTATGCCAAAGGAGGACATGGCCCCCGGCGGCTGTTACTTTTTCATGGCTTCGGGCAGAATTTTCAGGTGTTTCACACCTGGGTGACTTTGCTTGAAAATGACTTCACCCTCTATGCCTTTGACCTCTACTTCCATGGTGACAGTAGCTGGCCCGCGCGCACGGCGGTGGAAAAGTCAGACTGGAAAATCATTCTCGATCAATTCCTCACAACAGAGCAAATTGACCGGTTTGAAGTAGGTGGCTTCAGCATGGGCGGCAAATTTGCGTTGGTAACTCTGGCATTGTTTGCCCACCGGGTGGAGCGCCTGGTACTTATCGCACCGGATGGAATCAAGACCAGTTTCTGGTATAGCCTGGCCACCTATCCGATTGCCACGCGTGCGCTTTTCAGGAGCATGATCATAAAACCGAACCGCCTGTTCAGGATCATTCAAGCGCTCCGCGCACTGCGCCTGGTAGACAACGGGCTGCTGCGTTTTGCGGAGCTTCAGATGAATACGCTCGAAAAACGGAAGCGGGTGTATTTTTCGTGGGTGTATTTCCGCCACCTCAAATTTGATCGATCGAACATCCGGCGTTTGCTTAACACGGGCAACATCCCATTCCTGGTGATCACGGGTCGGTTTGACCGGATCATCACCACCCGCAATATGGAAGCCTTTGCGCGAACCATTACCCGCCATCGCCTGATCGAACTGGACGCGGGCCATACCGACCTGGTGGAAAAAGCGGCAGCCGTTGGCGCATTGCAGACGTTTCGGTGAGCGGGCAGGGTGCCGCCCGTCACGGGTTTACACAGAAGCGGTTTAATCTTCGGAAAAACGCCAAAAATGATTGTACTTTTGACCCTTAATCGCCCCCCGGCTCATGGTTCTATTCTTTCGAACGCCCACCCAGCACCTGTACGCCGTGGGCCACAAACAAGCACTTTCGGTTACCGACATTGAAAAACTGATCTGGCTATTCGGAGGCGCCCGGCCGCTGGAAGATAAAGTCCTCTCCGGGACGTTTCTCGGGCCGCGGAAAGAAATGGTTACTCCCTGGAGCACCAATGCCGTAGAAATTACCCAGAACATGGGCCTCTCCGGAATCGAACGCATCGAAGAGTTTGCTGCTATCACGGGAAAGAATTTTGCCTTCGATCGGATGTTGCAGCAAGTCTATCACACCCTCGATCAGGACGTTTTCACCATTCACCACTCGCCCGAACCGATTCTCGAGGTAACCGATATCGCCGCCTACAACGAGAAAGAAGGCCTGGCGCTGAGCATCGAAGAAATTGAATATCTGCAGGATGTAAGCTGGAAACTGGGCCGGGCCTTGACCGACAGTGAGGTGTTTGGGTTCTCGCAGGTGAACTCCGAACACTGCCGACATAAAATTTTCAATGGCAGCTTTGTAATCAACGGCGAGACGAAAGACCTCACACTTTTTCAACTGATCAAAAAGACCTCGAAGGAGCATCCCAACCGCCTTGTGTCGGCTTACAAAGATAATGTGGCGTTTATTCAGGGGCCGCGTATTGAACAGTTTGCACCGGCGCGAGCGGACGAACCGGCCTACTTCGAAGTGACTGACATCAACTGTGTGATTTCGCTGAAAGCCGAGACCCACAATTTCCCGACTACTGTAGAGCCCTTCAATGGGGCGGCTACCGGATCAGGCGGTGAAATCCGCGATCGCCTGGCCGGCGGAAAAGGATCGCTGCCGCTGGCAGGTACAGCGGTGTACATGACCTCCTACCCGCGCCTCGACCCAGCCCACACCTGGGAACATGCAATCGCTGCGCGACCCTGGCGCTATCAAAGCCCGGCCGAAATCCTCGTGAAGGCGTCGGACGGAGCGAGCGACTTCGGAAACAAATTCGGGCAGCCGCTGATCTGCGGCAGCGTACTCACCTTCGAGCATTTCGAAAATGAGCATGCCTACGGCTTTGATAAGGTAATCATGTTGGCCGGCGGTATCGGTTTTGCCAATGAAAAGCACAGCAAAAAAGGATCTGTACAAGCGGGCGATAAAATTGTTCTGCTTGGTGGCGA
>CANGUI010000280.1 GCA_947457025.1 Flammeovirgaceae bacterium
GCCGATTACGCCTTTCGATCATGTGGTTTTGTGCGTATCTGCTAACTTGCCAGATAAAATGGCAAGAGGTTCGCATTTTGATGTGATCGTACTGGGTGTGGGAAGCATGGGTGCAGCCGCTTGCTATTACCTCGCCAAAAAGGGCAAGCGCGTTTTGGGGCTTGAGCAATTTGAGATTACCCACGAACGAGGTTCACATAACGGCCAAAGCAGGATTATCCGCCAAGCCTATTTCGAACATCCCGACTATGTACCGTTGCTTAAAAAAGCCTACCATAACTGGCGTGTGCTTGAGCAGGACACTGGAACGATACTGTACCACCGCACGGGCCTATTTTATGCCGGCATGCCGGATTCCCCGTTGATTGCAGGAACGAAGCGATCAGCAGCGCAATACCACATACCGCTCGACGTCAGCGCGGCCACACATGAATTTCGGTTTCCCGCCTTCCGGGTTCCCGGAAGCTTCGAAATTCTCTTTGAGCCCGACGCAGGATTTGTTACGCCCGAGCGCGCCATCCTGACGTATGCACAACAAGCGCTTCGGCTGGGTGCAACCCTGCGTGCCCGTACGCCGGCCCGGCTCTGGAAAACCACCCCTAGCCACATTGAAATAGAAACCGACAGTGAGACATTTACCTGCGATGGCCTGGTGATAACCGCCGGCGCATGGGCTAGCCAACTACTTCCCGAGTTAAGTAACCGCCTAACCGTAACGCGCCAGGTGGCGGCCTGGGTGGAGCCGCACGTGTGGGACAAGTTTACCCTCGGTAACATGCCCTGCTGGCTCATCGCTCCTCCCGAGTTTCCCGGAGCCTTTTACGGATTTCCGATTCTTCCAGTGCAGCAGTTTGGTGGCCCTGTTGGGCTGAAAGTAGCGTACCACTATCCCGGCGTGCCGGTATCGCCGGAGCACGTACATCGCGAAAACATTAATCATGAAGAAGCCCACCTGACGGATGCCATCGAACGTTTTCTTCCGGGAGGATATGCATCCACACTGGCCTTAAAAACCTGCCTGTATACCAACACACCCGATGAACATTTTATCATCGACTTCGTACCTGGTACAGATCGCCGTGTGGTGGTGGCTGCCGGCTTCAGCGGGCACGGTTTTAAGTTTGTGGCGGGCTTAGGCGAAACATTGGCCGACATGGCTATAAACAAATCAACGCACGACCCGATCAACTTTCTGGGGCTGAACCGGTTCAGTTCGTCTTTGTAATGGTAAACTCAACCCGGCGGTTAAGTTTGCGGGTGTCTTCAGCATCGTTATCCGCAATCGGACGTATACCACCAAAGCCCTGACCCGAAATGCGGGTAGCCGCAATGCCTTTCTTTACGAGGTACGCTTTAACGGCCTCAACGCGGCTTTGCGATAATCGTACATTGAGGTAATGTAACCCCCGGTTATCCGTGTGGCCCGACAGGAAGATCTCCATTTTCGGGTTGACCTTCATCATGTTATACACCGCGTCCAACTCGGCATACGAATCAGGAAGAAGGTCGGCCGTACTTTGCTGAAACAGCACGTTCTTCAGATTAACTGTCACACCCACTTCAGCGGGTTGCAAGGCGAAATTCAACTCTACACGCCGTAGCTGGTACGTACGCAGGTCAAGCCGCTCCGTCTTGCCAACAAAGCCTTCGGCCTCCACGGTAATGACGTACTCCCGGGCGGTCCGCAGCGGCAATTGGTAATTTCCGGATTTCACCTCTTGTTGCAGCAGCGAATCCGATTGAAAATAAATTCGCCCTGCCACGGGGGCCTGATCTTTTGAATTCAGTAGGCGCCCAAATACTTCAATACGATTGTCCGACGGCACTTCATCAGCAACCGGAGCAGGCACAATAACAACAGGGCTGACAGGCTCGCGGCGTACAGGCGGAAGAGCGGCACGTGCTGAATCGCCCTGCGACAACTTATGCACCCGAACGTCACCGTACCCATCGCTGTTCTGGGTACTCGTGTAAAGAGCGATGCCCCATTGCGGATAGAGATGGTAAAACAACTCCCGCCCCGGGGTATTTACGTCGGGGCCAAGGTTGACCGGCTTGCTCCAATTCGTCCACGTGTCGTCCAACCGGTCAGCATAATAGACATCAAAACTGCCCCGCCCCTGCCGACCGTTCGTGGAGAAATAGAGCCTACGCCCATCGGAACTTAACGTGGGCGACACATCCTGCAAACGCGTGTTGATCTGCGGACCGAGATTCCGGGGCTCAGACCAGAAGCCGTCCGGTTTTTTGAAACTCACATACAAGTCGTCCGCTCCCAGCGTGCCAAATCCTTCCGCACTGTACACCAGAATACTCGCTTCGCCGGTGATCACCCCGCTCGAATATTCGGAACGATTCAGGAAGTACGGTATGGCGATGTTTTCCGGTTCCTGAGAAGCTTCGGCCAGCAGATTAACCCGCGAGATACCTTGCGAAAGAATTGCATCCTTGCTGTAATGACCCCACAAAAAAATTACACGCTGGTCGGCCGAAAAACCGGCAACGGCATTATGGTTACGGTTATTCAACGCAGCCAATAAACGCGGCTGACTCCAGGTGCTGTCGGTCCACTGGGTTATCCAAATATCACCCTTATCGGTTTTTCCACCGGCACTGCGCGGATGATTGCTCACGGTGAAATAAAGTGACCGGCCGTCCGGGCTAAGCAGCGGGTTCTGTTCATCCAATGCCGAGTTTGCAACTGTTGGCAAGGCATTAAAATTCACCTGCGCATGTACACAAGTGGAAGCCAGCATTAGCCACCAGAAAAAAACACCCCTTCGCATTGCGCTCAAAACTACAAAAATCTATTTTTTACTCACCCATTCGTTCCCTGCCAGCATGAATCGCCATTTACGTTTTGCATCGGCCCCTGCATACTCCACTCCTATGCGCGTTCGGGCGACAATCGCACCGGCAGCCGCTGTATATCCGGTATCCTCAAGCCAGACCCGATTACCCAACAGACTAATTCCGTTACATGCCCCATCGATACCCAAAGCCCGCGTCAATTTACCTGGCCCTGAGGTGATTCGATCTGTGTTCGCCAGACTCGCTCGGGAGAACATCAGGTCCAATCCGCGTTCTGGAGCCAGCGCCCGGATCAACACAGCCTCTGGCACCTCGCCATCATTGGTAACAACGTTGAACAGGTAATGAACCCCGTAACAGAGGTACACATACGCACAGCCACCCTCCTTAAACATGACCTCGGTACGAGGAGTGCGTCGGTAGTTGTATGCATGGCACCCCTTTTCACACCACGAGTACGCCTCCGTTTCCACAATAGTGCCGCCTGTTTGCTTTCCGTTAATGCTGGTAATCAACAATTTACCAATCAAATCACGCGCCACAGCCACCACATCCTCCCGGCAATAGAAATCCTTTTTCAGTTTGGCCATTGAATAGCTACTTTCGCGCACCAATTATAAACAGATACATGTATGAAAAAAATGATCATGTTTGCTCTTCTTGCCTTTGCTGGCTGGGCAGAAGCACAGATTCAAACTCCGCAACCCTCACCTGCCGGCAGCGTAACGGCAGTCGTTGGCCTCACCGATATTAAAGTGGACTACTCCCGTCCGCGGGCAAAAGGCCGGAAAATTTTCGGAACCGATGCTGCCGTGGTTGTACCCTTCGGCAAAATCTGGCGCA
>CANGUI010000281.1 GCA_947457025.1 Flammeovirgaceae bacterium
CCCTGTTTGGTAAGTAGCTCAATCTTAACCCTGTCCTCATAGGTAAGTCTTTTGTATTCTTTCATTTTGCAACAAGTTACTTTTTGTAATTTGTTGCGCTAAACTTTTGAATCGAAGAACATAAATTTTGTTCCCAATGGAACATTTACTATAAAGTCAAAAAGAGTGTTAGAGGTTATAAGGAACATTTTGAGAGACAATCCACCATATATTTATAGAAATGAGAATGAAGTAATTCGGATTTTAAGAGAAGCGGTGACAAATGGCGAAAATATTAAGAATCAGATACAACATAGCGACAACATTAAGAAGATGTTAGGTACGCACAGAGTATTAGATTGAAAAAGAAATAGGTGTTGCCAGGAGCGCACAACACCGCGTTTATTTAATTTTAGCCCCGTCAGGTGTTATCACCTGACAGCGAGAAGTTCAAAACAAAAATCAAGCTATCGTGAATTTATTTGGCTGGACGCTGTGGGCATTGGCAGAACCATAGGCAACAATGGATTCAATAATGGTTTGTATTTGCTTGGAGGAGGCAGAGTTTATCATTCAAAGCTGGTTCTGCATAACACCGATTTTAATCAAAATACACTTGTAACAAAAAAATTTACACCAGAGCTGGGTATTCTGTACAATTTAAAGGTTGGTAAAAAGAAGTTTTATTTTACCACGCAGATGTATTTTGCGTTGACCCCGGTAAAAAATTTTATAGAAGCCCGTCACACATTAATGATGGGCGTTGGATATAAATTGCATGACAAAAAATAAAACAACGAACCGCTGACCATGCAAAAAATATGAGCCAAAATAGCAGCGATTTTAAGGGCACCTCATCACATGTTATTTCGTCACCCGGCCGATCCGTAGCCACCTCCACCGGGAGTTTCTATCCGGATGGCTTCGCCGGGGGACACGGCAACCGTGTCGGTGCCATTCAGCCGGCGTTTCCCTTCATCCCGCACCAGATACTGGGCGCCGGGCTTTCCTGGCTGGCCTCCATTTAAACCGTACGGCTTCTGTACCCGATGCTGGGTGAGTACATTCACAATCGCGGGTTCTAAAAACCGGATCTGTCGGACAATACCGTCGCCGCCCGACCATCGGCCTTTGCCTCCCGAACCTCTCCGTACGGAGAACTCATCCACCCGCACCGGATAGCGCCATTCCATCAGTTCAGGATCGGTGATGCGGGTATTGGTCATGTGTTGATGCACGGCTGAGGCGCCCGAAAACCCCTTACCCGCGCCGGCGCCACCGCCAATGGTTTCGTAGTACCCAAACCGGTCATTGCCAAACAAAAAGTTGTTCATGGTCCCCTGGCCGCAGGCGGCCAGACCCAGTGCCTTAAGCAGGGTATCGGTGAGGCGCTGGCTCACTTCTGTATTTCCGCCCACGACGGCTGGCAGCAGCAGGTTATTGAAATCGGGGTTGAGCAAGCCTGCGGGCAGGCGCACGCTTACGCCCTGCAACAGGCCTTCATTCATCGGCACGTCGCGGTGCAACCACAGTCGCAAAACATAGAGAATCACACTCTGCACGATGGCAGGCGTGGCGTTCAGATTTCCAGGATGCTGTGGGGCAGAACCCGAAAAATCAATCAGCAGGTGGCGCCCGGTTTTCTGCAGCCGGACGTTGAGCTTGCGGCCATCGTCCAGCCACTCCGCGGCGCGCAAAGATCGGCCCGGAAGCGTATTCAGTTTTGCTGTCATCAGGGTTGCCGCAAACCGGTGTAGTGCCCGCATATTTTCGCCCACCTTTGCAGCGGTATACCGTGCGCAGAGTTCGATTACCAACTGCTCTCCCGCCTGAATGGAGGCGAGGGCACCGCGCAGGTCGGCCAGGTTTTCTTCCGGCGTCCGCGAGGGGAATGGTCCCTCGCGCAGTAACTTCTCCACATCGCGCCATTGCGGCTGACCGCGGTGCAACAAATACCGGGGTGCGATGATCACACCTTCTTCTTCCAGCGTGCGCGCATGGGCTGGCATGGAGCCCGGCATACTGCCCCCGATTTCGGCATGGTGGGCACGGTTCGCCACAAACCCGATGCGCTTACCGCGATAGTACACGGGCTTGATGAGGGTGACGTCTGGCAAGTGCGAACCTCCAAAGGCGGGATGGTTGGTGATGGCCACATCGCCCTCCTTCAACGGCAATACCTTCAGCACTTCCCGAACGCAAACGCCGAGGCTGCCGAGGTGCACGGGAATATGTGGTGCGTTGACCACCAACTGTCCGCTCGCATCCAGCAGGGCGCAGGAAAAGTCAAGCCGCTCTTTCACGTTCACCGAGAACGACGTGCGCTGCAAGAGGGCACCCATCTCCTGTGCAATAGCGGTGAATCGGTTGGCAAAAAGTTCAGTTTCGGCCCAGGGTGAAAAAGCGGTTGGCTGAATCACCTCGCGGATACGGGTCAGCACAGCCTGCCGCGCAGCATTTATCCGCAGTCGCCAGTGCGCCGGCACGTAAATGGTGGAGTTGGCGCTGGTGACCACAGTCGCGCCGCGGATCTCATCGCCCACGGCCAGCGTTTCCCACACCTGGAAAGGTGCAGTGGGTTTTTTGCGATGCGAAACAGTTTTTTTTTCCGCGGTGCGGACCCGCGAATGGTTCACTCGTGCCGTAACACGGATGGACACGACCTCCACGGCTCTTCCGGAAAGCCAATGCCCGTACACTTCTTCATATTTTTTCCGGAATGCACGCAGCCAGCCGCGTGGGGATGTATAGTTGCCGGTGAGTTCAAGTGCAGTTTCTTGTCCCACAAACCGCAGCCACGCATAGCGGGTTCCTGCGCGGACGTCGTCCGGATTGGAGCCATCCGTGACCAGTGCAGTTTTTGCTGTTTGGTAAGTCTCCGCAAAACGCTCCTTCGCCTTCGATGCAAAGTCGGTAAGCGGTTGCAAGATGAGCTGTTCTGCAAATCGCTCTTCCACGGCATGACCGATACCAAAAGCACTCAGCAAACCCGCTTCGTAGGGGATCACGATCTCTTGTATGCCCAGCATGTCGGCCAGCGCGCAGGCATGTTGGCCCCCGGCACCGCCAAAGCAGAGCAGGGCATGGTGGGCCGGATGCTCGCCTTTCTGCACAGACACTTTACGGATGGCGGCCGCCATTTTTTCGTTGGCAATCTGTACGAATGCCAGCAATAACTTTTTTCGATCGGGTCGCTTTCTAGTGGCCCGGTAGATATTCCCGGCCAATTGGTTGAGTGCCTCTTCCGCTGCTGCGGGTTGGAGCGGCACAGCCAGGGCGCCGGGATCGAGACGTCCCAGTAACAGGTTGACATCGGTAATCGTGAGCGGCCCGCCCGCCCCATAGCAGGCGGGGCCGGGGGTGGCGCCGGCACTGTGCGGGCCCACTGTCAGCCGATGCCCGTCAAAGGCGCAGACGGAACCTCCGCCCGCAGCAATGGTCTCAATAGCGAGTGATGGCGACTGGATGCGGACTGCGCCCACACGAGACTCGAACCGGTAATCATAGCGGCCATTGAAGAGTGACACATCCGTGCTGGTGCCACCCATGTCGAAGCCGATCAATTGCGTAACGCCTGCCTGCCGCGCTGCTGTAACGGCACCGACAACACCGCCGGCCGGTCCACTCAACAGGCTGTCTTTGGGATGAAAGTTCTGTGCACTTAC
>CANGUI010000282.1 GCA_947457025.1 Flammeovirgaceae bacterium
CAACACGTTCAATACGCCGTTAGATGTACAGTTATATTATCTGGAGTATAGTCCGTGGGTACAACAACTTGTGAGTGAACACACCAAATCGAACGGATTAGACGTGCAGGTGTTTACCGAAGCCTATAATGCCCACACCAACAACCTTTCTAAGTTATTATTAGTCTTGTTGGTCTTCATATACACCATTCCCTTATCGCTCGTCAACTATTCCAAAAAAAACTTCTATTTCGATCACCTGCAGATTTCGTTCGAGTTTCATGCATACTTGCTGCTGATTAATTCTTTTTTGGTTCCGTTGTTGTTCAAGGGGTTGATCAGTGGATCGGCCGCCGCGTTTGGCTGGAATTGGGAGTTTTTGTTATCTGATGAAGTGTACTCGCCTATATCGCGAGTACTTTTTGCCTACTTTTTCATTCGGGCGCAGTATGTGTATTACGGCAACCGTTGGTGGATGGCAATCATCAAAGGGGCAGTGCTTGCGTACCTGGTATTCTACTCATGGCATGCGTACCGTTTCATCCTTTTTTTGGCTACGTTTTACACGCTCTGATTTTCCGACAACATGTGTTTGATTTTTTTTGCTGTTAATCAGCATCCGCGGTATCGTCTGCTGGTGGCTGCCAACCGCGATGAGTTTTTTCAACGGCCAACGCTGCCGATGGACTTTTGGGCAGAAGATGCGAATATACTGGCCGGACGGGATTTGCAAGCCGAGGGTACGTGGCTTGGGGTATCACGCCATGGCCGGTTTGCCTTTATTACAAACTACCGCGACCCGGCCAATATCCGGGCGGATGCACCGTCACGTGGAAAACTGGTGGTCGATTTTCTTGCCTCACGTACTGCACCTTCCTCCTATGCACAACATCTTGAAAAAACGGGCAGCGCCTTCAATGGCTTTAACCTGGTTGTGGGAAATGCAGCTGAGTGCTGGTACTACTCAAATTATGACTCGGGCGCGCGGGCGCTTGCTCCCGGGTTTTATGGATTGAGCAATGCGCTGCTGGAAACCCCCTGGCCGAAGGTGGTAAACGGAAAGAGAAAATTATTCCCTCCGCTCCATGCAAATCCGGTAAAACCAGACGAAGTTCTGCAGGCGCTGCTGGATGAGGAACGTGCTCCGGATCGGGAACTTCCCGACACCGGCATCGGCTTGGAACGCGAGCGTGCCCTTTCTTCCATGTTTATCAAAACGCCGGGGTACGGAACCCGGTGTTCCACCGTTCTTTTGATCGATCGGAGGCACAGCGCTTTTGTTGTGGAACGAACGTATGACGTTCAAACATTTTCTTATACTGACCGTTCTTTCAACGTTCAGTTGCATGCGTTCTAACCGGTAATTTGTGGAGAAGAAGAAAAAATTTAAAGAACCCTGGCTTCAACGTCTGATTCGTTGGAGTTTCCCCTGGCTGGAGCGCCTTGTTCCGCCGTTGGCTGACAAACTGTTTGTTTACATCTTCTTTACTCCTTTCCGGCACCGTGCTCCCGAAAAAGAAGAGGCATGTGCTCGTGAGGCAACCCAAACATATGTCGAGTATCAGGGCAAAAAAGTCTGCGTTTACGTCTGGGGCGATGGGCCCGCCGTGTGGGTGGTGCATGGCTGGGCGGGGCGGGCTACCCAGTTTCGGAAGTTCATACCTGCTTTGAATCAGGCAGGTTATCGGGTTATCGGCTTCGATGGCCCCGGCCACGGCCGCTCGGAAGGAAAACAAACCCACGCGATCGCCTTTCGGGATGTACTAAAAATCCTGGAAAAAAAGTTCGGAGCTCCGGCCGCTATCATTGGCCATGCCTTCGGAGGAGCAGGCTCGTTACGTGCGATTGCGCACGGTTTGAGCGCTCCCAAATTAATCGAAATCGGTAGTCCGGCCGACCGTTCTGCAATATTGCGCAGCTACCTCAACGCCATTAATGGAAGCGAAGTACGGATTCCCTACTTTGATCGATATGTGATGAGACAATTTGGGCAGCCGTTTGACTCGTTCACCACGCGCCAGATCATCCGCACTCTGCAACAACCGCTGGATTTGCTACTTGTGCACGATGAAGAAGACCGCGATGTCTTGATTGCCCAACCCGAGCTTCTGGTGCGCGAAAACCCGTGGGTTCGTTTTCATCGTACGAAAGGCCTCGGTCATAACCGTATCTTACGTGACGACGGCGTTATTACTTTCTGTATCAATTACATTCGAACCGGAAACGGGGGCACGCTACCGGTTGATGCGGAGCGATGATGGCGCCATTACCCGGTGACAACCCCCTGCCCCCAACATCCGGAAATCAACCTCCGGTAACCTGCCCAAGCCACCCCCACGTACTATACCCGGCAGCATATTGGCCGGTGATGGATATTTTTTACATTTTTATGGTTATTATTGAAACAATCCCGCCGCAAAAGAGTATACGATTAGGACCGTTTTAGTAGTCAGCAGATCACACCCACTATGCCGAGAATTATCGAAACCCACGACATCACCCGCGAGTACCAAATGGGAACCAATCTCGTTCGCGCTCTTCAGGGCATTTCAATTGCTATTGAGAAGGGCGAATACGTTGCATTCATGGGGCCATCCGGATCGGGTAAGTCAACTCTGATGAATATTGTTGGTTGTCTGGATACGCCCACCAGCGGTTCTTACGTGCTCAATAATCAAGTGGTAAGCGAAATGACGGAAAATGAACTTGCTGAAGTACGCAATAAAGAGATTGGTTTCGTTTTTCAAACCTTCAATCTGTTGCCTCGGGCCACGGCCTTAGATAACGTGGCGTTGCCGTTGATTTATGCCGGATATGATAAAGATGATCGCCGCGAAATGGCCATGGCGGCATTAGAAAGTGTGAGCCTGGCCGATCGCTGGCATCATAAACCAAACGAACTTTCCGGCGGGCAGCGGCAGCGAGTAGCCATTGCTCGTGCTCTCGTGAATAATCCTTCCATCATTCTGGCCGATGAACCTACCGGCAACCTCGACTCCAAAACATCGTACGACATCATGGGCCTGTTTCAGGAATTGCACGACAAAGGGAATACCATCATCATGGTAACCCACGAAGACGACATCGCCAGATATGCACACCGCATCGTACGCCTAAAAGACGGATTGGTGGAATGGGATCGAAAAAATGAAAATATTTCCCGCAGCAAGCCCGCACCCGCTGCCGTGGGGTAGTCCAGCGGTAAATCTTGGGCAGGCTCCCGTCACCGCCGGCGGACTTTCAAGGGCACTAGGTGTGGTTGGCCCCTCTTGCGGGAGTTTTGGCAATATGTACATTTGTACCCTATTGAGATTTGCCATCCAATCCCATGCGCACACAACAGATTGTCGGACTCATCTACATCGCTATCGGGCTAGCCTTTGTGGTTTGGAAGCGGGAGGGTATGTTCACGTTCACGAATGATTTTACTTTTTACACCCGGTGGCTCTTGGCGGTGGCCATGATCGTACTGGGCGTGTTCCGCTTCCGGCAAACTCCCGGTCACCGCGGAGAACAATATTGACTAACTCTGGGTTATCCCCACAATCCACTGCATGTGAAAATTTACACCAAAACGGGCGACACCGGAACAACTTCTCTGTTTGGCGGTAAGCGTGTACTGAAATCCGAACTGCGCATTGATACTTACGGCACAGTAG
>CANGUI010000283.1 GCA_947457025.1 Flammeovirgaceae bacterium
ACATCATCGTCGGAATTGCCCTTGTCATCTTCGGCCTGCGCCTCCTGTTCATGGGCATCGGCTTTCGCTAATCCTGGAGAACGTTGATCAGAAAGGTTGATTTCAACATCAACCAGACTATCCAGAGTAACAGTGCCCACCGCAGGTAAATGAAGTAATAGTCGGTGGTGTCTTTGTAGCGCGTTTCTTTGATTTCAGCCTTTTCGTATTGGTCGATTTTGGAAAATACACTTTTTAGGGCATTGTCATCTTCCGCGCGGAAGAACTGGCCCTTTCCGATTTCCGCAATCTTACGCATGCTGCTTTCGTCCACTTCGTTTTCCACCATTTGCGGGCGTCCGAAGAAGTCCTTACCAAATGGCACGAGGCCCTCTTTACCCACGATGATGGTGTAGATGGTGATGCCATAGGCGCTGGCCAGTTCCGCCGCCGTAATGGGGTCGATGCTGCCGGCGTTACTTTCGCCATCACTCAGCAGAATGCATACCTTGGATTTTGATTCGGATTCCCGCATCCGGTTAGTCACCACCGAGAGTGCACTTCCGATGGCAGTACCCCGGTTCTCAATCATATCGAAACCCAGCTCGTCAATGTAGCTGTTGAGCAACTCGTAGTCGGTAGTCAGCGGGGCAATCGAAAATGCATCACCCGAAAAAACGACAATGCCGATACGGTCCTGCTTCCGCCCCTGAATAAAATTCCGGGCTACTTCTTTGGCGGCAGCCAGCCGGTTAGGGGTGAAATCCTCCAGTTGCATGGACTGAGAGATATCCATGGCCAGCATGATATCAATGCCCTCGGTATACTGCTCGATCTTTTCGTTGGTACGTTGCGGTCGCGCGAGTGCCACGATGAGTAAGCTCAGAACAAACATCAGCATGATATCGGGTAGAAAACGTGCCCACGTCAGGGGTGAGCGTTTCAGATCAGTCTTCACCATGGCCACAGGCAGTTTCTGGTTGGTGAAGTAGCGAACCAGCCAGCGTACGGAAAACAGCAGCGGTATCAGCGCCAGGAGCCAGAGCAGCAAGGGGTGTTCCCAGGTGTACTGGCTCAACGAGGAAGCAAAAAACCAGGTGGGCGAGTACCAGGGGTCAGCGCTATCCATACGTTAGTTCCTCCAGTTTTCGTTCAAAGGCGCGTTGTCCATGTTCTCTCAGCACATCGAATGGTGTGCGCTTCCACGCACCGCTTCGGGCATAGATCATCCGGTCGATATCGGTCAGTGCCGGCTTCAGCGCTTGGTCGGCAAGCTGGTTCACAATTTCGCGGCTGGTGGATTTGGTGACGGGAAACTGCAGCAATTGCTCCATGTAGATTTTCCATACCACCAGACAGGCTTCGGCTGCCTGTGCAGAAAAATGGTGTTCAAGATTTTCCAGTTCTGCCTGGAAGGTGGCCAGAAACCGGGCGTGGCGCTTCATCAGATGACGACGCGTAAAGTAGCGGCGGATTTGTTTGCCGAAGACGAGTGCTGCGGTGATTCCGATAATAGCGATCACCACCACCACCACCACCAAAAGCGGGTAGTTCAGCAGCTTGTTCACCAGTTGGTAGGAGGTATTTACCCTTAGCGGCAGAGCGCTGGCCTGCACCGAATCGGGCACCTGATGCACCAATTCGTCCAGAAATATGGAGTCGCGGGCGCTTGTCCAGACGGTGCAATCTCTTGCGTTCACCAGAAAAACCGGCAGTTGCAGGTACTGAACATCGTCAATTTCAAAAGAGGTAATGTTGTACACTACCGAGTCGAGGCTCTCGCCCCCGGTGGTGCGGGTAGGGAAGTAGGTCAGCTTCGAAAACTCAAAGGGCGCGAAGGCAAAGGCAGAGTCGGGGAAGAGCACAGTTACGTTTTCCGGATACCGCGCCGTAAGTACAAACGCTGTGGGCAAACCGATTTTCAGGCTGTCGGACAAGAATCGACCTGTTACCCGAACCGTCTGCGCCTGTGCGGCTGCGGCAAACAGCAGCAAACCCAACATCCCTCCAAACCGGCTACGCACTCTTGAGTGATTTATTTCTTACTTTAAACAGCCGCAGTAATTTCGGCACATAGTCCTCGGTCGTATCAACCCGCAGAAAGTTGATCTGGTGTTTTTTGCAGAATTGAGCCAGTTCATCTACCCGTTCGGCATGGTGCCTTACCAGCCGTGCACGGAAATCACCGAATGAGGTGTTGATCCAGATGGTTTGCTTCGATTCTTTGTCAAGCACCGGGATGATGCCGAGGCGCGGCAGGGCAGTCTCCCGGGCATCGTAAATCTGGATGATCACCAGGTCATGCCGGCGGGCAAGCGATTTCAGGTTGGGATAGAATCCTTCATCAATGAAATCCGAAATCATGATGATGACACTCCTGCGCTTGATGGCATTCAACGCGAAGGCCAGCGCTTTCTTCAAATTGGTCTTCAGCGAAGCAGGCTTCAGGCGAATCAGGCGGGCAATCACCTCATGGGCCTGCTGCATACCTTTGGCCGGCTTTACTGCTTCTTCCCGCACATCACTGTAGCAGATCAGGCCGATCTGGCTCGATTCTTTTGCCCCGGCCAGTGCCAGTACGCCGCAGATTTCTTTCGCAACATCAAGTTTGGTGGATCCCTCAGCACCGATCGTCTGCGAGGCACTCACATCCAAAATAAAGTAAATCGTTTGTTCTTTCTCTTCTTTGAAGGTTTTGACAAAAGTGCCATGGCCCTTGGCCGACACATTCCAGTCGATTGTCCGGATGTCATCCCCGTATTGGTAGGGGCGCACGTCATCAAACTCAAGACCCGAGCCCTTGAAGATCGAGTGAAAGTCGCCCATCATCTGGCTATTGATCGCTTTACGTATCTGGATTTCGTACTTCCGCAGCTTTTTAAGCAGGTCTTTCACTCCGGCACTATTTTGGCGGTCAAATTTAGTCGAATTATAGTATTTTGGCATTTGGTTTATGGGCGCAAAAAATTTTCGATTAGGAGCTGTGGTGCTCGCCTTCGTGGTAATGTCCTGTTCGGAACCGGCGCGGCCGGCCGGCATTCTGGATCAGGGACAGATGGCATCGCTGCTGGTGGAGGTTTACCTGGCCGAGTCGCGTATCAGCTTGCAAAATCTGGCCAAAGATTCCGGTTACCGGTATTTTGTTCCGTTTGAGGATTCCCTGCTGAAAAAGCACGCTGTTTCGGATTCGCTTTTGCGAAAGTCCTATCAGTATTACCTCGGCCATCCAGAGGAACTTGAAAAGATTTATGCTGCGTTGGTTGACTCCCTGAACCTGCGTCTTCAAAAAGTGACCAATTCCCCTGCAATTCTAAATTAAGCCGATGCTTTTTCCGGGTGATCTCGAACAACGGCTCGGCTTCGATGTCATTCGCACCCGTCTGCAAAACTATTGCGTCAGCGACCCTGGCAAAGCAGAGGTTCAACAGATGCAGTTTACGGATGATCTTCAAGCCCTGCTGCCCGTATTGCGCCAAAACCTCGAGCTGCGCCAGTGGTTGGAACGGGGCGATCCGTTTCCGATTGGCCCTTATGCCGATCCGCAGCCATGGTGGGCTATTATCGCGGTGGAAGATGCATTTCTTGAGGTGGCAGACATGTATCAGGTGTTGCAGGCGTTACGAACTGTGCGTGATTTGGTCTTCGCGATTGA
>CANGUI010000284.1 GCA_947457025.1 Flammeovirgaceae bacterium
ACATTCAGGCCGAAGTCAGGCGAGCCGTGCAGGAACGCAAGGACCTGCTGGAGCATCACATGGAACAACTCCAGGATAGCGACTACCACGATTTACTCGACTTTAAAACGGGCAATGCGCGGCTGGTTAGCCAGCATGAAGTGGAAATCACCCAGGGTGCACGTACGGAGCGCGTAAAGACCGACTATGTGGTTTTGGCCACCGGTAGCAGGCCGCGCTATTTGCCTGAGTTGCCCATTGATGAGCGCACCGTGATGACGAGCGAGGGGATTGAGGACATGCCGGATTTTCCTGAAAGTATGGTGATCGTAGGCGCGGGTGTGATCGGTTGCGAGTATGCCACCATCTTCAGTGGATTTGGCAGAACCAAGGTACATATTATTGACAAGGGTGATCGGATTCTGCCATTTGAGGATGAGGATGTAGTCCGCATCATCGAACGCAATATGGAAAACAACGGTGTCCTCGTGCACCGTAACTCCCGCCTGATTGAGATGCGGATCGTCAACGGAAGGGTCGAGTATCAGCTTGAGTACACCGACGGCACACGCGAGGTGTTTAATGTTGAGAAGGCCCTGGTATCGGTAGGGCGTGTACCCAACATAGAAGACCTGTGGGATGATCAGGTGGGGATCAACATCACGAAACGTGGTATCGATAATAACGATACCCAGACAAACGTTCCGAATATCTTCGCCATCGGAGATATCACCGCAGATATCTCGCTTGTGAATGTAGGAGAGTTGGAAGGCCGGTACGCCATTGAGCGTATTTTTGGTCAGCCCTCGCGCAAACTGGTTTATGAAAACATCAGCACCATCATGTTCCTGAACCCGGAAGTAGCCGGCGTTGGGCTGAACGAAATCCAGGCGCAGGAGAAAGGCATCGAATATAAGGTGGTAACCCTTGAGTACAGCACGATTCCACGGGCAATTGCAAAACGAAATACACAGGGCTTTATTAAGTTATTGGTTACCAACGACGAGGAGATGAATATTCTCGGAATGAAGGTGGTGGGTAACAATGCATCAAGCGCAATCCAGGCAGTGGCTGTACTGATCTCCATGAACAAGGGCATTGAAGAACTGGCCGAGTGTGTTCATCCACACCCTTCGATCACGGAAGGTATTCAGGAGTGTGTGCGGATGCTGATGGGTAAATCGCTGTTTAAACCTTCTGCACTGCGCGGGCGGCTAAGCTGCCGGCGATTCTGCAACGGGCGTTACGAAGAGATTTCTTTTCGCTGATGCGGGAGGCGAAACAGGCACTCAATCGTAGTAGAAGGTTACCTCTTCGGGTGCTTTACG
This sequence comes from Flammeovirgaceae bacterium, assembly GCA_947457025.1. GTDB lineage: Bacteria > Bacteroidota > Bacteroidia > Cytophagales > Cyclobacteriaceae > ELB16-189. The sequence goes on from CANGUI010000284.1 coordinate 1,308, forward strand.
CCGGATGTCCGGGACGAGTGCACCTGCCGCCGGAAGTCCGACGGGAATCAGCAGGAATGGACGTTCATTTTCCGGACGGGCCAGCAACCGCATGAGAAAATTCATCGGACTTGGGGTGTGCGTAAGCGCCACCAGGCCGGCATGGTGGATTGCTGCAAGCAGAAATCCGCAGGCTAATCCAACCGATTCATTTACGTAGTAATTGATCTTTTTGGATCCGTCAGCCCCCAGTTCGTAGCTTTTCCGAAATACCACAATCAGGTAAGGCGCAGTTTCCAAAAAGGGTTTTTCCCAATTTGTTTGCAGCGGTTTCAGATCATGCAGCCACTCATCGCTCATCCGGTTGTGATAACTTTCGTACTCTTCTCTTTCTGCTGCCATGCGAATTTGTTTTTTCAGGGCAGGATCAGCGACTACACAGAATACCCATGGCTGCTTATTAGCTCCCGAGGGAGCGCTGCAGGCGGTGCGCAGGCAGTGGTTAATGATTTCAATGGGGACCGCTTGCGTACTGAAATCACGTACCGAACGGCGGGCAGCCATCTCGTCACACATTGCCTGGGCTTTTTGATGGCTCTCGTGTTCATTCCACGGTTTCTGGACGTGGGGTAGAAACGGAAAGCCGTTGATGAATTGCGTGTTTTTCATGACTCGAAGATAAGAAAATGAGTATGCGCAGCAGGTCCACCATCCCTGAGTGGGTAAACGGGGCCTGAGCGTTTACGCGTGGCGCTCCCGCAAAACACGCTCAACATCATCCAGTCTGTAACCCTTAAGTGCAAGCAGTACCATATAGTGGTACATCAGATCTGCGGCTTCATTCAGAAACAGGTTGTTATTGTCGTCCTTCGCTTCGATGATCAGTTCTACCGCTTCTTCTCCAACCTTTTGTGCCACTTTATTAATGCCGGATGCAAGTAACCGGTTGGTGTACGAATCCTGTCGCGGATTTTTTTTTCGGTCTTGGATCACGTCTTCTAAAAATCCGAACCCGGGCCGGGTATTTGATTCCCCGAAACACGTGGCGTTCCCGGTATGGCAGACAGGGCCTGTTGGCTGTACGCGGATCAGCAACGTGTCCCGGTCGCAGTCCCACGTGATGTCGATTACGTCCAGAAAATTGCCGGAAGATTCGCCCTTCGTCCACAGGCGCTGCTTTGACCGGCTGAAGAACGTCACCCGTTTTTCCATCCGGGTTTTTTTCAGGGCTTCCTCATTCATGTAACCAAGCATCAGCACATTACGTGTGCCGGCATCTTGAATGACTGCCGGAACCAGTCCGCCGGAGTCGTACTTCACTTTTGGGAGTTCTGAATCTGAGATCATAAGCGTATGGGCACGTGGGGGGCTAAATACTTTTTCAGATCGGGGATGTTGATTTCCTGGTAGTGAAAAATACTGGCCGCCAGCGCAGCGTCTGCACGGCCAATTAAGAATGCTTCCAGAAAATGAGCCGCCTGGCCCGCGCCACCGGAAGCGATCACCGGAATGGTGACCAATTCATTTAGTTTGCTCAATGCGTCAAGTGCAAATCCGGCTTTGGTGCCGTCATGGTCCATACTGGTGAAAAGGATTTCGCCGGCGCCGCGGTCGGCTGCTTCGCGTGCCCATGAAAACAATTTTTTTTCGGTGGGCATCAGGCCTCCATGGGTATGAATGACCCATTGATTGTGCACTTTCCGGGCATCCATGGCGACCACCACGCATTGCGAACCGAAAGCAAGTGCCAGTTCGCTGATCAGTTCAGGTCGGTTGACGGCGGACGAGTTGATGCTGATTTTATCGGCTCCGGCTTCCAGCAGTTTTTCTACGTCGGCCACCGTCCGGATACCACCCCCGACCGTAAATGGAAGGGTGACATGGAAGGCGATGCGGTGCACCAGATCGAGGAGTGTTTTCCGGTTTTCATTGGTGGCGGCAATATCCAGAAAGACGAGTTCATCGGCACCCTGATGTACGTAATTTTTCGCCAGCTCCACCGGGTCGCCTGCATCGCGTAAGTTTACGAAATGGGTGCCCTTAACGGTGCGTCCATCCTTGATGTCCAGGCAGGGAATAATGCGTTTGGTTAGCACAGCTTCTTAGTCGCTCAGTTTCGACTGCTTCAATTCTTCCCACGATATCTTGCCTTCATAGATTGCTTTGCCGATGATCGCACCGTGGATTTTGATAAACTGGAGTTCTTTGAGATCATCAATTGAGCTGATCCCACCACTGGCGATGATGCGCAAGTAGGGGAATTTATTCTTTAACATCTTGTAAAGGCCGAAGTTGGGGCCTTTTAGCATGCCATCACTTTGGATGTCCGTACAGGTTACATA
>CANGUI010000285.1 GCA_947457025.1 Flammeovirgaceae bacterium
AATATTTTAATGTTAAGGAAGAGTATTTCCATAAGATTCTTTTCTGGGGCATTCTGGGGGCCGTGGTATTCCGCGGGGTTTTCATTTTTGTTGGGGCTTTACTGATCCAACAATTTCATTGGATCTTGTACATATTTGGCGTACTGTTGATTTACTCAGGAATCAAAATATACTTTGAGGACAGCGATGAAAAAATTGACCCGGAGAAAAATCCGGTTCTGCGTCTTTGCCGCAAGTATCTGCCACTGTCACCCACTGATGAGGGCGGAAAGTTTGTTATTACGAAACCGAAATTCATGTTCACCCCGTTGTTTCTGGTTATCGTATTGATCGAAACCACCGACCTGATTTTCGCTGTAGATTCAATTCCTGCTGCTTTTGCGATAACACAAAATGAGTTTCTGATCTACACGTCGAATATTTTTGCCGTATTAGGATTGCGAGCGATGTTTTTTATGCTTTCCGGGATCATCGATAGGTTTCATCTGCTGCAAAAGGGATTGTCGGTCATTTTGTTTTTCATTGGCGCCAAGATGCTGCTCGAAATATTCCACATCGAGTTCCCACCTTTACTTTCTTTCTCGGTTATTATCGCAACGCTAACATTATCGATTATTTTTTCGATCGTGCTCCCCAAGCGGAAGCCGAAATCGGAAGAACTCACTTGACATCGCTCGCAAGTACCTGGGTAAAGAAATCCGGAGGCAGGATTCGCATCAACACAGGCAGGCTCAGGAAATGCTGTGGAAGTGATATTATTGAAATAGCAGGCACCTTTTGTAAGATGGTTAGCAGTGCCCCACGCATCTGTTCTTTCGCCTCGCCATCGGGTTCGTTATTTTTTGCCTGCCGCAGGAGTTCCATCAACGTTGCGTTTTGCTGAACCTCACGCAGGAGGCGGTTTTGGTTGTTGCTCGTAATCCGCGATAGGCGTGAGATAAAATCTTCGCTCACCTGTTGGTAGTCTTGCTTGTTTTGCAGGAGCTCAAGTTCGTTCCAATGTTCTAACACAAAGCCCTCCATCGCGATCATGCTGTTTTCCAAGTCATCTGCATGAAAGTCGAGATATTGGCAGAACGATAGCAGGAACTGTTGTTCTTGCTCCTCCAGTTTCTTGTCGGCCCAGAGCGTCAAAATCGCCATTTCCAGAAAATATTTTTTCAGAATCCACGAGTTTTTAGTCGGCAGATTGATTTCCTGGAGAGATACTCCCTTGTCGAAGATCCGATTTGCTTCCTTTCGGCGATCGGAATTCAGCCCTGCACTTTGTACAAAGTACTCCATTAACTTACGCTCTTCCGGGGCAATCGAGCTGTTTGCATGCGCCGCCAGGGCAATAACTTTTACAACTGAAAAACGCAGCTCCTCCCGTTCATATTTAAAAAACTCCCAGACCAGACGGTCGGCCTGGGTATGGATCCATTGCGAAAAAATATAGACATCCAGAAACAATAAGCTGTTATGAAAGAAGTAAGACCAGAAGTTCTTCTTGTATGTGGCGGTCTCTTCGATCCGTTTTTCAAGAATGCGTTCGGCTACTTCTACCGTGGTTTTTTGCCGGCCAAATAGTGTCTTCGATGAGGTTGCAAGCTCCGGGAAGATGTTGTTGTAATAATTTCCGATGTTCTCAATCGTCTTCTTTACCATGGCCGATAGCTCTTCCGGGGTCAGTACGATTTTTTCACTGTAAAGCAGGGAGCTACTGATAAGGCTCTCTGCCAACAATACTTTCATCCGGTCGCGTTCATTCCACTTTGTAGCATCAGGGTGGGCAATCATATGAATGGCATGGCCATACATCAAACCTGTTGGTTGTAAAATCCGATACAGCGAATGTTCCGGGTGGGCGGTCATTTTGCTCTCGCGGGGAATTCGAATTAATGATTCCCACCGGAATGCCAGATATTCGTTGAGCCAACCCTTTTTATTCAGCTCCATACAAAAGGAAAGGTAACTATTTTTACCCGGCTTTGCAGAGTTATTTTAGGATCCCTGCCAACCGGTTTCAGCTACCTTGTTCGCCCCCGCCAGTACCTGTTTTTTCATTTGTGTTTTGAAGTCTTCAAGTTTTCTGACATACCGCTTATCATATGTGGCCAGCACCTGAAGGGCAAGTATTCCGGCATTCTTCGCTCCATTCAGGGCTACGGTGGCCACGGGCACGCCGGAGGGCATTTGCAGAATGGACAGAATGGAGTCCCATCCCTCCAGCGAGTTAGCCGATTTTACAGGCACACCGATAACGGGAAGCGTAGTGCTGGCCGCAATCATGCCGGGCAGATGCGCGGCCCCTCCTGCACCCGCAATGATCACCCGGAGACCCCTCGCACGAGCTGTTGCTGCGTATTGAGTCATACGTTCTGGTGTACGGTGTGCCGAAACTATGGTCAGTTCGAATGGCACCTTCATGTCATCCAGAAATCGTGCAGCATCTTTCATGATTGTCAGATCACTCTGGCTACCCATAATAATACCAACCAGTGGGGGCTTTTTGCTCATGTGGTCACGCGCAGTGTTTGTTTTACAAAGTTGGCTTTCTTTTTCAAACTTTCCATGACTGGATCTGTAATGGTGATGTGCCCCATTTTGCGGAAGGGCTTGGTGTACTTTTTTCCATACAAATGCACATAAATACCGGGTATGGCCAGCACATCGTTCAAACCTGTGTAGACGGCAACACCCTCATGGCCGGGCTCCCCTAAGAGATTTACCATTGCGCTGGGCAACAGTGTTTCGGTGCTGCCGAGGGGTAAATTCAGGATTGCCCGCAAGTGCTGATGAAACTGTGAGGTGCGATTCCCTTCGATCGTTTGGTGGCCACTGTTGTGTGGCCGCGGGGCAACTTCATTCACCAGCACCTGATTATCGCGGGTGACAAACATTTCAACAGCCAGTAACCCCACAATCCCCAATTTATCGGCAACCAGACGGGCTACTTGATCGGCCTTGCGGGCTATGCCTGCTGTGAGGTGTGCCGGTGAAAAAAGGAATTCCACCAGATTGGCCGTCGGATGAAAAACCATTTCTGTGGCCGGATAGGTTACCACCTCGCCTGACTGACGGCGTGCAACGATAACCGAGATTTCTTTTTCATAATCAACCCATTGTTCTAACACACCCGGGGCATCGAAAGCGGCAGGCAGGTCGGCTTCGCTTCGCAGAATGTGCACCCCACGCCCATCATATCCGGCCTTTCCGAGTTTATGAACTGCTGGTAGAAAATTGACTAATCGAGCAACATCTTGACGGGTTTCGGTTAGGTGAAATGCGGCTGTAGGAATTCCATTTTTTTGATAGAATAGCTTTTGTTCCCGCTTATCCTGAATCAGCGCAAGAGCAGCTGGTGGAGGGTAAACCTGTACGCCCGATGCTGCCAGATCGAAAAGCGCGCGCGTATTGACATGTTCGATTTCTACGGTCAGTACATCGCACTCCTTGCCGAATGACATGACGGTGTCATAGTCGGTTAGACTCCCTTGCCGGAAAGGGCTTACTCCCGCACACGGGGCGTGGGGATCAGGATCAAGAATGACAAACGGAATATTCCAATCTAATCCGGCTTGTACGAGCATGCGGCCGAGCTGGCCACCCCCAAGAATGCCAAGCTGTCGCACCATCGGGATTAGT
>CANGUI010000286.1 GCA_947457025.1 Flammeovirgaceae bacterium
ATACCGACCCGCCCGTAAGCATTCGGGTTAACCCCTTAAAAAATAATGGCTGGAACCTGTCAGACTTAGCCTCGGTGCCATGGTCTTCGTCGGGGTATTATCTGAACGATCGCCCCGTGTTTACCCTTGATCCGCTTTTTCACGCCGGTGGATACTACGTACAAGAGGCGAGTTCAATGTTTCTGGAGCACGTGTTAAACCAGTTGAAACTGGAACACGCCTGCGCTTTGGATGTTTGTGCAGCGCCAGGGGGTAAATCGACACTTCTGGCCAGCCGGTTGGGAGACACCAGCCTCCTTGTATGCAATGAAGCCATCCGAAGCCGGTGCAGCATGTTGATGGAGAATCTAACCAAGTGGGGCCATGGAAACACATTGGTTACCCACAATGACCCCGCTGATTTTCAACAGATGCCCGGCTTCTTCGACCTGGTGGTTGTAGATGCACCGTGTTCGGGAGAAGGCATGTTTAGAAAAGACCCCGAGGCACGTGCCCAATGGTCACCCGGCCACGTGGCACACTGCGCGATGCGCCAATCCCGAATCCTCGCCGATGTATGGCCCTGCCTTAAAGAAAATGGGATTTTAATTTATTCTACCTGCACATTTAACGACACCGAAAACGAGCAGCAGCTGCGCACCTTTCGCAACGGGCATTTATTCGAATCGGTTAGGATTCCAACATTACCCGACTGGAATATTCTGGAAACACATGTGGACGGCATCCATGGATACCGTTTTTTTCCGGGCCGGGTTCGGGGCGAGGGTTTCTTTCTTTCGGTTCTGAGAAAGAAAGAGCCGTCCCCATCTGCCACATTCGAACGGTTGAGCAAGAAAAGGAATCCGGTATTTGCCAGCTATTCGGAAAAACGGATGCCTTGGCTCACCGATGCATTCGCGTGCGAATGGGTTACCTTCCGCGACCAGCTTCTGGCGATTCCTAGTAATTGGATTACAGAGATTGAGGCGATGGCCACGCGCCTGACTATGTTGCGGGTGGGAACGGGCCTCGGAGCGATCAAACATAACAAGGTTGCGCCCTCCCATGAGCTGGCGCTGAGCATCCATGTAGCTCCCGATGTTCCGCGGATTGAGCTCGACATACATCAGGCTCTGCTGTACCTGCGACGAGAAAGCATCCAAACCCCGGAAGTTGCAAAAGGTTATTACCTGGTTACATTTCAGCAGCAACCACTGGGCTGGATCAATCATCTCGGTAAACGCATTAACAATCTTTACCCATCCGACTGGCGCATTCGCCTGCAATCGTAGCCTGCCTCCTGCCAAAGTTTTCTGTATTTTTGCCCCTGTTTTTTTCTCCATGGAACTCGCAACGAAATACAACCCTGCTGAAGTTGAATCCAAATGGTATGAAGCCTGGAGGCAAAGCGGAGTCTTTCAAGCCACAGCCCATTCTGGCAAGGAACCTTACTGCATTGTCATTCCGCCACCGAATGTGACGGGTGTGTTACACATGGGCCACATGCTGAACAACACCATTCAGGATGTCCTCATCCGCAAAGCAAGAATGGAAGGCAAGGAAGCGTGCTGGGTACCCGGCACCGACCATGCTTCCATTGCCACCGAGGCCCGCGTAGTTGCCATGCTGCGCGAAAAAGGAATCAAGAAATCGGATCTGTCGCGCGAGGAATTCCTGACCTACGCCTGGGAATGGAAAGAAAAATACGGAGGCATCATCCTGGAGCAGTTGAAAAAACTGGGAGCCTCATGTGACTGGGATCGCACGCATTTTACGATGGACCCGGATTACTATAAGGCGGTGATCCGGGTTTTCGTGGATCTCTACCGGAAGGGTTTCATCTATCGGGGAATGCGGATGATCAATTGGGACTGCGAGGCGCGTACCGCGCTATCGAATGAAGAAGTATTGTACAAAGAAGATGGTGAAAAGTCGATCCTGTATCACATCAGATACCAACTGGCGGGTTCGCAAGAATGCCTGATCATCGCCACACAACGCCCCGAAACGATCATGGGTGACGTTGCCATAGCCGTACACCCCACCGACCCCCGGTATCAGCACTTGATCGGCAAAACTGCGCGTGTACCCCTGATTGAACGTGAGATTCCCATCATTGCCGACACATATGTAGATCCGTCATTTGGTACAGGATGCCTGAAGGTAACTCCGGCACACGATGTAAACGACTATGAAATCGGGCAACGTCACGGATTGCCCGTGATTGACACGATCAACGATGACGGCACGTTGAATGCCTCCTGCGAAATTCCCAAATTCGTTGGCCGCGATCGCTTTCAGGTTCGAAAAGAAGTGGTGAACGAGTTAACCAGCCGTGGCCTGGTGGCAAAAGAGGAAGAGTTTATTACCCGGATCGGTCGTTCGGAAAGAACCAACAGCGTCGTTGAACCAAAATTATCGCTGCAATGGTTTGTGCGAATGAAAGAAATCTCCGTTCGCGCCAAAGAAGCCGTGGACACCGATGATGTGAGGTTGTACCCGGCCAAGTTCAAGAACACGTACCGCCACTGGATGGAAAATGTGCGCGACTGGTGTATCTCACGCCAGCTTTGGTGGGGCCATCGGATACCTGCTTACTACTATGGATCGGGGCCGGACGACTTTGTTGTAGCCGAGTCGCTCGAAGAAGCGCAAATACTCGCATCCCAAAAATGCGGTCGCTCCCTCCAGGTTACCGAACTGCGCCAGGACGAAGACGTGCTTGATACCTGGGCCTCCTCCTGGCTGTGGCCTATTGAAGTATTTGGTGGCCTCAGCGGGCCCGGCTACGACTACAAAACCGGTAAAGTTCAGCCCTCTCCCCAATCTGATCTGGCATTTTTCTATCCCACGCAGGTGCTCGTTACCGCCCCGGAAATTCTCTTTTTCTGGGTTGCCCGGATGATGATAGCCGGTTATGAATACATGGGTGATAAGCCCTTTCGCGATGTGTACCTGACCGGTATCGTGCGCGACAAACTGGGGCGTAAAATGTCGAAGTCGCTTGGCAATTCGCCAGACCCATTGGACCTGATTGAAAAATATGGCGCAGACGGTGTACGTACCGGCATGCTGTTTAGTTCACCGGCCGGCAATGATCTGCTTTTTGATGAAAAACTTTGCGAGCAGGGCCGGAATTTCGCAAACAAAATCTGGAATGCCTTTCGGCTAATGCAAGGACTGGCCACATCTGCGGATGCCACCCCACCAGCCAACACGGCTGCCATGCGTTGGTTTGAGTCACGTTTCAATGCGAGCGTAACGGAAATGAACGACCTGTTCAGCAAATACCGGATTTCGGATGCACTGCGGCTGGTCTACAACTTGATTTGGGATGACTTCTGTGCGTGGTACCTCGAGATCATCAAACCGGCCTATGGCCAACCACTTGATCAAGTTACCCATCGCTTCACGTTAACCTATTTTGAAAAACTGCTGAGCGTTTTGCATCCCTTCATGCCTTTCCTGTCGGAAGAACTTTGGCAGGCATTGAGGCCGCGAGAACGCGCTGATTTCCTCGCACGAAGCGCATGGCGAAAAGCCGGGCCCGTAGATGCCGCAATGAACGATGAGGCGCAAATAAGTTTTGACATGGTTGCCCAGATTCGCAACATCCGCAACAGCAAAGG
>CANGUI010000287.1 GCA_947457025.1 Flammeovirgaceae bacterium
CCGGTTTGTTCCTGCTGGACATGCTGGGCTTTACGATCAACCAATTGAGTATTGTGGGGCTGATCGTGGCGCTGGGCATTTTGGTTGATGATTCGATCGTGGTGATTGAAAACATTGAGCGCTACCTGCGGGCAGGTGTGCCGCGCAGGCAGGCTGCCATTGACGCGACCAAGCAGATTGGCCTGGCGGTGGTGGGCTGCACGGTTACGTTGATTTTAGCTTTTTTGCCCCTTGTCTTTCTGCCGGAGACGGCGGGGGATTTCATCCGGAGTCTACCCATGGCTGTGATTACCACTGTCTCGGCTTCTTTGCTGGTGTCGCTCACCATTGTGCCATTTCTGTCGAGCCGTCTGTTGAAAAGCCATGAATCTGCGGAAGGAAATATTTTTCTGCGCGCCCTGAAAAAAGGTATCCACAGCACGTACGGCCGATGGTTGCATGTGGCTCTGGATCATCCCGCGTTGACAATGGTCGGGGCGGGGTTGTTATTTGTGGGTAGTCTTTTTCTCTTTCCCGTTGTGGGTTTCAGTTTGTTTCCCCGGTCTGAGAAACCTCAGTTTCTGATCAACATCGAAACCCCAAACGGTACGAGTGTGTACGAAACCGACCGGGTGGCCCGCTATGTGGAGGCGGAAATCCAGTCGGACAAGCGCATCAAATATTTTACGACCAACGTAGGGAAGGGCAACCCGCGGATTTACTACAACGTGATTCAACGCAATGAAACGACAAACTTCGCTCAGTTTTTAATACAGCTAAATGATCTGAGCCCGGACGAAAAAACGGTGTTGATTGACGAGCTGCGTGAGAAGTTTATGGCGTATCCGAATGCCAAAATTGAAGTGAAAGATTTTGAACAGGGCCCGCCGCTGGAGGCCCCCATTGCCATCCGCATCTTTGGCGACAATCTCGATACGCTCCGCTCATTGTCCATGCAGATTGAACAAATGATGGCTGCTACGCAGGGCACCATCTACGTGAACAATCCGCTGAGCAATCAGCAGACAGACCTGAAAGTGCGCATCAACAAAGAGAAAGCTGCGTTGCTGGGCGTACCTATTGCCGAGATTGACCGCGCCATCCGGCTGGCCATCGTGGGTATTCCGGTTGGTTCGTTCTCGCCCGCCGAAGGAGAGGATAAGATCAGCATCACCGTAACCCTGCCCCGCGACCGCTACACCACGTATGAAGTGTTTGATCATGTGCATGTCTCCAGCATGGGAGGTCAGTCTATACCGCTGCGGCAGCTTGCCCGTGTGGAGTTCGAGACCAGCCCCAACCTCATCCGGCACTATGATAAATCCAGGTTTGCCACCGTAACATCGTTTGTGAAAAGCGGGTATCTCTATGAGCAGGTAACGAATGATGTTATCCGGCAGCTTGACACGTTCCGGTTTCCCTCCGGGTATTACTACGTGCCGGCCGGAGAAGTAGAAAATAAACAAGAGTCGTTTGGCGGCATCGGCACGATCATCATCATTACGGTTTTTGGTTTCATTGCGGTGCTCGTGTTGGAGTTTGGTACTTTCAAGAGCACGCTGATTGTTTTGTCAGTTATCCCGTTGGGGATCATTGGTGCGGTGTTGATGCTGCTAGCCACTGGCAATCCGTTGTCGTTTGTTGCCGTGGTGGGATTGATAGCGCTGGGTGGAATCGAAGTGAAGAACTCAATCTTGCTGGTGGATTTCACCAACCAGCTCCGTCAGCGAGGTGTGCCGCTGCAGGAGGCAATCGAAAAGGCGGGTGAGGTCCGTTTTGTGCCGATCGTGCTGACATCCCTCACGGCCATTGGCGGACTGGTTCCGCTGGCAATTGAAAATAATCCGCTGTATTCGCCGCTGGCGCTGGTCTTGATTGGCGGGCTCATCAGCTCCACTCTTTTGTCGCGGCTCGTTACGCCGGTTATGTACAAGCTTTTGCCACCCAAAGTAGACGTGATCGGTGAGCAGCCGGGCGATATTCCGCTGCAGTAGAAATGCAGAGCGAATCGGATTGGTAGCATACGTTCAAACCGTGCGCAGGCGTTCTGCTGCGCACGGTCTGTTTTTGACCTTCAGAAAACAACGCCGGCGCTTGCGTCGTTAGAAAAAAGCACGTTATCTTTCCTACATCTCCGGACTCAACAGGAGATTATACATGAGCACCATCAATCGCAAGCAGTTCATCCAGGCTGGAGCGGCATTAGCGGCCGCTGCACTGACGCCACCGGCACTTTTTGCTTTTTCGGCTGACCGGAAGATTAAGGTCGCAGTGATTGGCTGCGGGAGCGTGTCCAACATGTACCTGCCCCATCTTTCGAAAGTACCCCAGGTAGAACTGGTCGCCACGTGCGATATCATCCCCGAAAGGGCCCGGGCCGCGGCGGAGAAGTACCAGATCGCCAGGCATTATGACCACATTGATAAACTGCTGCAAGGCGTTTCGTTCGACTTGCTGGTGAATCTGACCGACATGCAGGTTCATGGCGATCTGAATAAGAAGGCGTTGCTTGGCGGGCGCAACGTGTGGAGTGAGAAGCCGATGGCCAACACGTATGCAGAGGGCAGGGCGCTGCTCGACCTGGCGCGGCAGCAGGGCGTCCGCATCTGGGGCGCACCCGCAGTGGTCAATAGCCCGCAGTTTGCCTTCATGGCAAAGACTATTCAGGAAGGAAAAATCGGCAAGGTGGCCGCAGCCCATGCACACTACGGCCACCTCGGTCCGCATTGGTCGGCATTTTTCTATGAGAAGGGCGGTGGCAGTCTGCCCGATCTGGGTGTGTATAACCTGGCCACACTTACCGGACTACTTGGCCCTGCCAAGTCGGTCATGGCGATGACGAGCATTGTCACCCCGGAACGCACGGTCGATAATATGGGGAAGATTAAGGTGGAGGCCGAAGACAATGCCATGGTGCTGATGGATCACGGCAACGGCGTGCTGTCGCACGTTCAATGTGGTTTCAACTATTTTGATCCCTACGGCCACGAAGGTGAGGGGCAGGATAAACCCACCATTTCCATTTGGGGCAGCCGCGGCAATTTGTGTTTGATTGGCTACGACTGGGCACCTTTTGGTGTAGACCTGGCAACGCTGGAAAATGAAAAGACCGTACGCCACGCGGCCGACCCGGGCACGTACGTGTGGGAGCAGGGAGCATCTGTGATTTCGGAGTCGCTGTCGACCAACACGGAGCCGCGGATTAACGTAGAGCACGCGCTGCACGTCTTGGAAATTATTGAAGCAGCACGCGCCTCTCAGGAAAGTGGAAAGCGGATTGTACTCCGCTCATCCTTTTCGTATCCCTTGTTTTAAATAGTCTGATGGCAGCACCTTTTCATTTCGCGCCAGCTTCAGGTAAAATGCATCTCAGATTTGAGCGTACGCCCCGGCAAACTTGCCAAAGGCGAAGAAGATGCCCAGAGGGCCGTTTTGACATGAGTGTAAGTATTTTCTGATTTTCTTTTTTGAAACCGATTGAAAAACTGTGTACATGCCTCCGCCTGACGGAAGTCATGTTACGCGCAACAGAAAAGCTGGAAGTTTGGCACACTTAATTTTTTCTCAAAAGGCATAAACGTGGAACAACGAGTAAACCATCTTTTAACGCGGCG
>CANGUI010000288.1 GCA_947457025.1 Flammeovirgaceae bacterium
AGCAGATCAAAAACCAAAAAATTGAAGTATTTACCGGTCGGGAAACCAACCGCATCATTGAATCCCTCAAAACTTTTCTTCAAGACATCTAACCTCACGGATTATGCGTACTGCAGAAACTCTTTCGGACATCAGCATCAGCAACCCCTTTCCGGGCCTAAGGCCCTTCAAGATCGAGGAAAGCCACCTCTTTTTTGGACGCGAGGGCCAAAGCGATGAAGTACTGCTCAAACTTGCCAAAAGCCGCTTCGTTGGTGTTGTCGGCCCTTCTGGCAGCGGTAAATCATCCTTTATCTACTGTGGGGTTATGCCCATTTTGTATGGCGGCTTCCTCACGGATGCCAGCGCCAACTGGGAGGTAGTGGTAACGCGCCCCGGCTCGGCTCCCGTAGATAATCTGGCCGAGGCGCTTCTGCGCACCTCACGCGAGTATGAGCAGGCATCGCCAGATGACAAAAAAATCAAAAAGACTATCGTTTCTACCCTGCTGCGAAGCAGTTCGCTCGGGTTGGTAGAGGCCATTGAACAGTCGCGCCGCCGGGCTGACATCAATTACCTGGTGATGGTTGATCAGTTTGAAGAGCTTTTCCGTTTCAAAGACGGCAGCGACCCAAATTCCGTCAACGAAACCCTCGCTTTTGTCAACCTGCTGATGGAAGCTGTGCATTATGCCGATGCGCCCATCTATGTTGCCATCACCATGCGGTCGGACTTCATCGGTGAATGCGCCCAGTTCCCCGAGCTCACTCGCAAGATCAACGACAGCCACTACCTCATCCCGCAGATGACCCGCGAGCAAAAGCGCAAAGCCATCGAAGGCCCGGTAGCAGTAGGCGGCGCACACATAGCTCCGCGACTGGTGCAGCAGTTGCTCAATGATTTGGGCGACAGCACCGACCAGCTGCCGATTTTGCAGCACGCCCTGATGCGTACCTGGAGCTACTGGACGGAATTCCGCAACAGCGAAGACGAACCCGTTGACCTGAAGCATTACGAGGCCATCGGTACCATGGCCCAAGCCCTCTCCCTGCACGCAAATGAAGCCTATGATGACCTGAACGATGAACAAAAGCGCATCTGCGAGGCCCTCTTCAAAGCCATCACCGAAAAGCGCGGTGAGAACTTTGGTATCCGCCGGCCCACCCGCCTCAATGAGGTCGCTGCCATTGCCGACGTATCCGAAAATGAAGTCGTGGCCGTCATTGACAAATTCCGTGAGCCGGGCCGATCGTTGCTAACACCCGCGCACGGGGTTCCGCTCAACGGCCGTTCGATGGTCGACATCTCGCACGAAAGTTTAATGCGCATCTGGACCCGGCTGAAGAACTGGGTTGATGATGAAGCTGAATCGGTAAGCATGTACAGCCGCCTGGCCGAGGCAGCCTCCATGTATCAGCTAGGCAAGGCCGGCCTCTGGAGGCCACCGGATCTGCAACTTGCCCTGAACTGGCAAGCCAAACACAAGCCCACACTGGTATGGGGCCAGCGTTATCATTCTGCCTTTGAGCGCACGATGATCTTTCTGGAATACTCGCGGAAAGAGTTTGAAACCGAACAGCGCATCAAAGAACTCGAGCAAAAACGAAAACTGCAACGGGCACGGATCGCCCTTTTGGTAATCTCGGGCTTTCTTGTGCTGGCCCTGGGTGCGACGGTGTATGCCTTTATTCAGCAAACCCAGGCCAAGCAGGCACAGGCACAGGCAGAAGTTGCCAGAAAACGAGCAGACAAAGCCGCCGCAGCAGCGAAAAAAGCACAGCAGGAAGCGTTAGCGGAAAAAAACAAAGCGGAAGAACAACGTAAAAATGCTGAAAAAGCGCGCGAAGAAGCACAAGTAAACGAGCGACGGGCCAAAGAGCAGGAACGCCTCGCCAAGATAGCCGAAGCGCAGGCAAACGTGGAAAAGAAGCGGGCGGATGCGCAAGCTATCATTGCCCGTCAAAAGGAAAACGAAGCCAAGGAGGAGGCTGAAAATGCCCGGATACAGAAGGAGAACGCCCAGCGCGAGCGCTACCTGGCCGTTGCCAAAGCCATCGCCATCAAATCGAAAGAGCTGAGCAACGACCCCGAACAACAGGCCCTGGTGGCCGAAACCGGTTACCTGTTTAACCGCCAGCAGAAGGGCTATCCCTTTGAAGACGACATCTACAACGGATTGTATTTTGCCCTCAAAAATCAGATCGTTAACAAAGAAACCGGTGAGCGCGGTGACCCGATTACCCAAAACCTGAAAGGCCACGAACAGGGTGCCGCACGTTCGTTGGTTACCCATGCGGGGCTGAACCAGATATACTCCGCCGGAAGCGATGGTCGCGTGTTGCGCTGGACCAAATCCAACGGCACCTGGAAGGCTGAACCGGTAATGCCACGCTTAACTGACTATCTGTTCCATTCGATCGACCTGAGCCCGGACGAAACGAAGCTGCTCGCCGGTGGTGTGACCACCGGAGACGGTTCTAACAACTATGCTTTATTGTTCGATCTCAAGAACCCCGAGCAAGCGCCCAAACGAATCCCCGGGTTTACCGATGGTATAGACAATATCGAGTTTCTGCCCAATGGTACGGGAGCCCTCATGCGCGACAATTCGGGTCGGAGCATCAAATTCACCGATTTCACCACCGTGCGCGAAGTGGTAGATGCCCGCGCAGGTAAGGTTAACGCCATCGCCATCAGCCCCGACGGAAAACGCCTGGCTACCGCCGGCGAAAACGGGGTGCTTATGGTGTATGACATCACGAAGAACTACGCCCCCAAAGAACTCTTCCGCAATCAAACGATCCCCATCACTGCGATCGCCTTCAGTTCGGATAATCGCAGAATCGTTATTGGTGATCAAAAAGGGCTGCTGCGGATCATTTGGGAAGACAACAGCCGCCAGCCGCGCATCCTGAGTGGCCACAGTGAGCACATCGAACAGATCAAATTCAACTTCTCCAACACGTTCATGGCCACCACCAGCCGCGATAAGTCCGTGCGCCTCTGGAACTGGAACGATGCGGAATTAAACCGCCAGCCGATCAAGTTGGTGGATAACCCCGACTGGGTATGGAGTGCTACTTTTACCCCTGATGACGAGCAACTGCTGGTGGGTGTCAACAGCAACTCCACTTCTGCTAACGAAACCATCCACGCCTGGCCTACCAAGGTAGAAACCATGAGCGGTTTGTTGTGCAAGTATGTATCCCGAAACCTGACAGCGGATGAATGGCAACAGATCGTTGGAGACCTCGAACGCATCAAAACCTGCGAAAAATACCCCCTACCCAAATAGACTGAACCCATGCGGATTTTACTCGCCCTCGCCAGCGTATTAGTGGTTGTCTTTACTGCCCCGGCCCAAACCGGGGGCAGTACGGCTAGTTGCACGCAGATCCTCAAACTCGCCCAGACCACCTACGAACAGGGTCGGTTGCACGAGGTACCCAACCTCCTCGAATCATGCCTCAAACGCCAGGCATTTTCTGCCGAAGAAAACCGTGACGCCTATAAGTTGCTAACGCAAACGTACATCTACCTGGAGGAACCGGAAAAGGCCGATGCGCACATGATTCTTTTGCTGAAGGCAGACCCTTTTTTTGAAGTGGATGAA
>CANGUI010000289.1 GCA_947457025.1 Flammeovirgaceae bacterium
GGCACAAGAACGTGGGCGATGCCGTGAAATCGGGCGAGTTGCTGGCCGAAATCGAAACCGACAAGGCCACGATGGAATATGAGTCGTACAACACGGGCACCCTGTTGTACGTGGGCGCCCAGGCCAAAGAAGCGATCAAAGTAAACGATGTGCTCGCCATCATTGGCGAGAAAGATGCCGACTGGAAAACGTTGCTTCAGGCAGCGCAAACAATATCAGCGGCCCCGGCTGCACCGGCAGCGAGTGCGCCCGCCGCCGCGGCAGTTGCACCCGTGCCTGCGCCGTCGGCAGCCTCCAACGGCGCTGCTGCCAACGGCCGCCTGAAAGCATCGCCGCTGGCGAAAATGTTGGCCCGGGAAAAGGGCTACGACATCACGAAAATTGCCGGCACCGGTGAGCAGGGCCGCATTACCAAACGCGACATTGAAAACTTTAAGCCGGGGGCGGCGTCCGCCAAAGCAAGCGCTGCACCCGCTGTGGCGCTGCCGCCCGTTGTGGGGCAGGAGCGCTTCGAAGAGGTAGCCGTGTCGCAGATGCGCAAAACCATCGCCAAGCGGCTGGCCGAAAGCAAGTTCACGGCTCCGCATTTCTACCTCACCATGGAAATCAACATGGATAAGGCCATGGAGGCGCGTAAGTCTATGAATGAAGTCAGTCCGGTGAAGATCAGCTTCAACGACATGGTGATCAAGGCGGCGGCGGCGGCGCTGCGCCAGCATCCGGACGTGAACGTGAGCTGGCTGGGCGACAAAATCCGGAAAAACCACCACATCCACATTGGCGTGGCCGTAGCCGTTAAAGACGGCCTGCTGGTGCCGGTGGTGCGGTTCGCTGATAATAAGTCGCTGGCGCACATCGCCACCGAGGTAAAAGACCTTGCCCAGCGGGCGCACGACAAAAAATTGCAGCCCGGCGATTGGGAGGGCAGTACCTTCACGATCTCCAACCTGGGCATGTTTGGCATTGAAGAGTTCACGGCCATCATCAACCCGCCCGACGCCTGCATTCTGGCGGTGGGCGGCATCAAGGAAACGGCGATCGTGAAAAACGGCCAGCTGGTGGCTGGCAACGTCATGAAAGTGACGATGAGCTGCGACCATCGCGCGGTTGACGGGGCTGTGGGGGCAGCATTTCTGAAAACACTGAAGGGGCTGCTGGAAGATCCGGTACGGATGCTGATCTAAGTGAACATACACGCTACCACCATTCTCGCTGTTCGCCACAACGGACAGGTGGCCATCGGAGGCGATGGCCAGGCCACGATGGGCACTACCATCGCGAAAAGCAACGTGCGCAAAATCCGCAAATTGCAGGGTGGCAGCGTGCTGACCGGGTTTGCAGGCTCTACGGCCGATGCCTTCACGCTGCTCGACCGCTTTGATGAAAAACTGAGTGCATTTCAGGGTAACATGAAACGGGCTGCCATTGAGCTGGCAAAAGACTGGCGCACGGATCGCTACCTGCGGCGGCTGGAGGCGATGCTGATCGCCTGCAATGCCTCGGAATTGCTGGTGATCAGCGGCACGGGCGATGTGCTGGAGCCCGATCACGAGGTGGCCGCCATCGGCTCGGGGTCGATGTATGCGCAGGCCGCAGCGCTGGCCCTGAAAAAACATGCTCCCGGGCTTTCGGCAGATGCCATGGTGCGCGAGAGCCTGAACATCGCAGCCGATATTTGCATTTATACCAACCACAACCTGGTGATTGAAACCATCGGGTAGTGCGGTTTTTTTCGTAGCTTCACCCGCATTGTTTACATTATGCAGGCCACTCTTCAAGATGCCGGGTCCGCGTCGGGCTCGTCAGTTTCCGATCTGGCAGATCTCGTGCTGCGGTCAGGCTGGTTTAATTCGCCCTTTTTTTATGCCGGATTGGTGATCTCGCTGGGAGCGTTCACCATTATGTTGTTTTACAATCGCACGGCCAATATTCGCCGGCGCCAGGACTATCTGGAGTTGATCAACCTGCAGCAGCAACAGCTGATCGATGCGCAGATCGAAGCGCAGGAGGCCGAGCGGAAGCGCATCGCCAAAGATTTGCACGATGGCGTGGGTACTGCGCTCACCGGAGTTAAGCTGATGATCTCCGACTGCCTGGCCGAAGGAAACTTGCAGCAGCCTGCCCGCGCCCGCGAAGTAAATGATCAGCTCACTGAAATCATTACGGAGATCAAACAAATCATCTATGACCTCAACCCGCCCGCTCTCGAACGGTATGGGTTGAAGGCGGGCGTGAAAAACCTGGTTGAGCGTACCAACCAGATGAACATCCTCAAAATTGATTATCATTTCTACGGCAATCGCGAAACGACTAACAAAACCGCTGTGGCGATCTACCGGATCGTGCAGGAACTGCTGAACAACACGATCAAGCACGCCGGGGCCACACAGGTGCGCCTCCAGATCAATCAGTTTGATACGGAACTGAACATGATGTACGAAGACAACGGCATCGGCATCCATGCGGGTGACCGCCAGGGGCTGGGGCTCGGCAGCATCGAAAGCCGCGTGCGCTCGATGAACGGACGCATGCGTTTGGAAACGAACGACCAGGGCACATTCTATAACTTTGACATACCCCTGACCCATGGTTAATGTTATTCTTGCCGATGATCACGTACTCTTTACCGACGGGCTGGAACTGGTGCTGAACCGGTCGGGAAAGTTCAAAGTAATTGGTAAAGTCAATAATCCGCACAACCTGCTCGATTTCGTGCAACTCAACCCCTGCCATTTGTTGTTGCTGGATATCCAGATGCCCGGCCTTGACGGCATCGAACTGATGAGAAGAATTCCCTCCCGTTTTCCAGGCATTCGCACGGTCATCCTGTCCATGCACGAAGAAGACGACTTTATTTCGGAGGTGATGGCGCTGGGGGCGGATGGATTTATTCCCAAGTCGACTGAGAGTCACCTGATGGTGCAGTGGCTGGAGTGCGTGATGAGCGGCGAGAAAATTTTTCCGCGCCCGGTGCGCAAAGCAGCGCCCAGCCAGGTGTTTACCGAACGTGAAATTGAAATTCTGCGGTTGATCGGGAAGGGAAAAAGTAACACCGAAATTGCCGAAACGCTGTTCATCACCGTGCATACGGTAAAAACGCACCGCCGGAATATGTTGCGCAGACTGCATGCGTCCAACACCAGCCAACTGCTGAAAATCGGGTTCGAAAACAACCTCCTGTAGTAAAAAAAAATACCTCTTTGGAGGTATTTCGCCACGCATAAATCACCCGCACTTTTGTGTGGTAAAACCAACAGGCTATGCGTGAATCGATCTTAACGACTCGGGAAACGGAAGTGGTGGGCTTAATGATAGAGGGTCTGTCGTCTCGCCTCATCGCCCGAAAATTGCACATCAGTCATGAAACCGTTCGTGTGCATCGGAGACGGATATTCAGAAAAGCGCAGGTGAACTCATCGCTGGAGTTGATCCGCAAGGCCATTCAGCACCGGTGGATCTACGAACCGATTGCGGCCTGAAGGTTCAGCTTGCTTCTATGGCGGCCCGGATTTTTTCGCAGGCGTCGTCAATTTCTGCGTTACTGATCGTCAGCGGCGGTGCCAGTCTGAAACTGTAGGGGTGGGAGAGGAA
>CANGUI010000290.1 GCA_947457025.1 Flammeovirgaceae bacterium
CCTGAACTGAGGGGAATCCGGCTGTATGTTGATAGAACCAATGATCAGGCGCAGGCAGTTTACCGAAAACTCGGCATGAACGGAGATCACTACCAGGTGTTCGAGTGGATGAAGTGATGCCCGAAAAAAAAAGCGCTCCCGCGGCGCGCTTTTTTTGTGGTCACGGTGATTAGCCGACCAACTCTACACTTCGTTTAACGAAGTTGGTCAGATCGGCACCGCTCAACATACCCTGCGACAGCAGAGCCAGATCGTAGGCCTGCTTCGCCAGTTTTTCGCGTTGCTCATCGCTTTCGGCTTTCAGGATCTTTTGAATGATGCGGTGATTTCCGTTTACGGAAACACTGTAGCTATCGGGCATGTTACCCATCATGCCGTACATACCACCTCCGCCTGTTTTAGCCATATCCTTCATGCGGCGCATCCACTCGCTCATCGTTACCAGTACGGGCATATCGTCAGCGCTCAGGGCGTCAACCGCCACGGTCATATTCTGGTTGTTGATGGCTTTTTCGAAAACTGATTTCACCTGTTCTTGTTCGGCCTGCGTAAGTACACTTTCCAGCTTTTCCTCTTTAACAATCAGCTTGTCGATGGTATCGCTATCTACCCGCTTGAGTTGAGTTTTATCCAGTTTCTGCTCCAGTGTATTGATGAAGTGGCTGTCCAGCACCCCATCCAATACCAGTACATCGTAGGCCTTTCGGTTAGCCCGTTCGATATAGGTATGTTGCTTGCCGGTGTCGGAGGTGTAGAGGTAAACCGTATTTTTATCTTTATCGGTTTGCAGATCTTTCACGTATTCGCGGTACTCGTCCAGGGTATAGTATTTCCCAAGCGTATTCTTGAGTAAGGCAAATTCTTTGGCGCGATCGTAGAATTTTTCATCGGCAATCATGCCGTATTTTACAAAGATGTTGATGTCATCCCATTTCTTCTCAAAATCGGCCCGGTCTTTTTTGTACAGTTCCTGTAATTTGTCGGCAACTTTCTTGGAAATGTGCTGACTTATTTTTTTTACGTTCGCATCGCTTTGCAGGTAGCTGCGCGAAACGTTCAGTGGAATGTCGGGAGAGTCGAGGATACCGTGCAGGAGCATCAGGAAATCCGGTACCACGTCCTTTACTTCATCGGTGATGAACACCTGTCGGGAGTATAACTGAATCTTATTCTTATTCAGCTCAAAGTCGTTCTTCACTTTTGGGAAGTACAAAACGCCTGTCAGGTTGAACGGGTAATCCACATTCAGGTGGATCCAGAAAAGCGGATCTTCGCTAAACGGATAAAGCTCTTTGTAAAACTTCAGGTAGTCTTCGTCTTTCAGTTCGCCGGGCGACTTGCTCCAGATCGGATTAGGGTTGTTGATAATCCGGTCTTTGGTAACGGTTTTGTATTTGGTTTTACCTTCGGCATCTACGCCGTCTTCTTCGCTTTCGTCCTTGGTGCCGAACTTGATTTCAACCGGCAGGAACTTGCAGTATTTCTCAAGAATGCCCTTGATGCGCCACTCATCTAAAAATTCTTCCGAATCTTTGTTGATGTGCAGAATAACATCGGTGCCGCGGTGTTCGCGTTTGGCTGTGGTGAGTTCAAATTCGGTAGAGCCGTCGCAGGTCCAGCGTGCAGTTTCGTCTTCCCCAGCCTTGTAAGAACGGGATATCAACTCTACTTCATCGGCTACCATAAAAGCGGAATAGAACCCCAGGCCGAATTTGCCGATGATATCTTTTGCGTCGGCCTTGTCTTTGAATTTTTCGAGAAATTCGGAAGCGCCGGAAAAGGCAATCTGGTTTATGTATTTTTTGATTTCATCGCCCGTCATGCCGATGCCACGGTCGCTGACGGTGATCGTTTTCTTCTTTTTGTCGAAACTGACTTCAACGCGCAGTTCACCCAGTTCGCCCGTAAACTCACCCAGGGAGGCAAGCTTCTTCAACTTCTGGGTGGCGTCTACCGCATTGCTGACCAGTTCGCGCAGGAAAATCTCATGGTCGGAATACAGGAATTTCTTGATGATGGGGAAAATGTTCTCGGTATGGATCGAAATCGAACCTTTTTCTGCCACTTCTGCCATAGTCAATCAGATTTTAATGTGTTATGATCGTTCCACCTTAGTGTCAAGGATTGTTCCAGTCGGGGTAATATGTCAGGTTGGCAGTAGGGCGAGACGTAAAGGCCCTCGCACCGGCAAACTCCCGACAATCCCTTTTTCGAAATCGGGTGTTCGTATTGGCACTGCGCCGGGCAAAGCAAAAAGATCCGAAAAGCAGCACCGCTCCGAGGATTCGGGTGTGGAGTTGCCTGCAAGGGATCGCAGGGTGCTTTGGCGCGCCTAAATCATGTAGTTTGTGGCGGGCGATTTGGAGATTTCGTTTCGCATCGGCATAACAGGCACCGCTTGTGCAAGCCGCCGGCAGCAGCAAGGGCCGGGCTTTGACTGTTTCCGGGAATGGCAGACAGGGGGTGCGTCTATCAACCGCAGCCTTCAGCGGATGGTGTTACCGGCAGATCGGTTCGCCCATAAAAAAAGTGCCCCGGGAGGCACCTTTTTCTCATCATCGCTCGCGCAGATTATTCGCTCTCTCCCGGCACGGTGGGTGCCTGTTGCGCTCCGAGATCAATCTCTTCGCCGTCTTTATTGAGGAAGTGATATTCGGTAATTCCAAGTGAGGTGTCCTTCACGATCTGCACCCAACGTTTATACTTGAGGAACCACTTCACGCGGTGCGAAAAAATCCCTTTCGTGTAATACGCATACAAGAACGGATGTACGGCCAAAACGAGGTTGGCTTCGTTCTGCTTCACAAGCAAATGCTGCAGGTGCGCATCAATTTG
Source organism: Flammeovirgaceae bacterium (assembly GCA_947457025.1). GTDB lineage: Bacteria > Bacteroidota > Bacteroidia > Cytophagales > Cyclobacteriaceae > ELB16-189. The sequence goes on from CANGUI010000290.1 coordinate 2,836, forward strand.
ATCCGTAACCAGAATGGAAGCGGTGATTGAACCTGTGCCATTGCAAGCCGGACACACCTCCTTGGTTACGATATTCATCTGTGGCCGAACACGTTCGCGCGTGATCTGCATCAGACCGAATTTGGATAGCGGCAGCACAGTGTGTTTAGACCGGTCGTGCTCGGCCATCACATCGCGCATCGTTTTATAAATCAGTTTTTTGTGTTCCTGATTCCGCATGTCGATAAAGTCGACTACGATAATGCCGCCCATGTCCCGCAGACGCAGTTGGCGCGCTACTTCCCGGGCGGCTTCCAGGTTTACCGACAGAGCCGTGTTCTCCTGATTTTCTTCGCGGTTGGATTTATTGCCACTATTGACATCAATCACATGCAAGGCCTCGGTGTGCTCAATGATAAGATAGCCGCCGCCGCGGAGGCTGACCGTTTGCCCGAAGGCTGACTTGATTTGTTTTTCGATCCCGAAGTGTTCGAAGATTTTTGCTTTGCCGGTGAAGAGTTTTACAATTTTCTCTTTCTCGGGCGCAATGGTCTTCACATACGATTTCACCTCCTCGAACATCTTCTTGTCGTCTGTTTGCACATTGTCGAACGACTCGTTCAGCAGGTCGCGCAGGATGGAGTTGGTTTTGCTGAGTTCACCGATGATCTTCTCGCGGGGTTGGCCATCAACCATGCGGGCGATGCCGTCTTCCCAGTTTTTCACCAGATTGCGCAGATCGCGGTC
>CANGUI010000291.1 GCA_947457025.1 Flammeovirgaceae bacterium
GGCTGAATCTGGTTGGTGAGCATCAGCTCAACGGTCTTCCGGCTAATTACCCGTTGTCCATTCCAGATACCGTTGTTCAGAAACAGTTGCAAAAACCGGGCATAGTCTTCCGCTGTTGAGGAAAGTCCGGCGCCACCGGAAAAATACGTGCCCTCCAGTTTCGGATAATCGGGATCTACCCGATCGTATGCCGATCTGGTCATCCGGTGCAGACCTTTTTCATTTGTTTCGTAGAGCGACACCAGGCGACCGTGTTTGTCGCGCGGCAGGTAGAAGTGCGTATCGGTCATTCCCAGTGGCCTGAAGATGCGCTCCGCAAAGAAGCGATCCAACGGTTGTCCGGAGAGCACTTCTACGAGATAGCCAAGCACATCTGTATTCAGTCCGTAGGTATAGTTTTCGCCCGGATGGTGTTTCAGCGGCAGCGTGCCCAGAACTTTCACCTTGTCGGCCAGCACCATGTTTGTATTTCCGATTCCGCTGGGCACCCCGGCTTTGGCATAGATCGCGGTAAACTCCTGGCTGCCAATGCTGGCATAATCAATGCCTGATGTGTGGGTCAGCAGATGGCGAAAGGTAATCTCACCCTTGGCGGGGATGGTGGTGTAGGTGGTATCCGCCCAGCGCACCTGTTTCAGCACTTTTGGATTTCGAAATTCAGGTACGTACTTCGAGATCGGTTCATCCAGCAGGAACTTCCCCTCTTCCCACAGCATCATGATGGCCAGGCTGGTGATTGCTTTGGTTTGCGATGCAATCCGGAAAATGTCGTTGGTTTTCAGTGCTGCCTGGCTCTCCACATCTTTAAAGCCGAAAGCTTTTTGATGCACCACCTTGCCGTTGCGCATCAGCAAAACCACAGCGCCCGGAATCATTTTCTTGTTTACGTGTTCCTGCATCATTTGGTCGATGCGCGCCAGACGAGCGGCGGAGATTCCGCTGTCTTCGGGCTTGCCGGTGGGTAATGGTTGCCCTTGGGTTTGGATAGCAACTGCAAGCAGCAGGATCAGAAAGTATTTCATCGTTTTAAATGATTTGCTCTTAAATGTACAGTACCGGACGATAAACGAAGGACACCGCTGCGAATTATTCTCTGCGGCATACACATGTTGGGCCGAGGGAGAGGCCTCCCCGACTAAAGACCTTTTACGGAAAACCCGCCATCTACAACCAGATTTTGCCCCGTTATGTAGCTGGCGGCATCCATGGCCAGAAAGGCAACGGCTGCGGCCACCTCTTCGGGTTGCCCGATCCGTGCCATCGGGGTGCGCGCGATGATTTGCTCCATGCGCTGCGGGTTTGAACGGACCGGCTCAGTCAGCGGCGTTTCGATGTACCAGGGCGATACCGCGTTTACACGGATGCCATGCGGCGCCCATTCGGCCGCGAGGTGGCGCGTGAGTTGGATGATGGCAGCTTTGGTCATCCCGTAAGGTGGCCCGCTTTGCACATCCACGCTGCCGGCTACGGAGGCCAGGTTGACAACGCTTGCCTGCCCGCTTTTTTGCAGGAGTGGAAATGCAAGGCGGCACATTTCGGTGAGTGAAAACAGGTTGGTTTCAAATAGCTGGCGGTACTCAGGTTCCGTGTATTCGATAAATTTCCTGCGCACATTAGTACCCACATTGTTAATGAGGATATCTAACCTGCCCCAACGTTCTGTTATCTGTGTGATCAGAAGTTCGCGAAATGCACGGTCGGTTACATCCCCCGCAAGGGCCGTCACCAATACGTGCCTCTTCCGAAATTCATCCGCAACCGCCTGCACATCGTGCTCGTTTCGCGCTACGAACCACACCTGAGCACCCAAGTGTACCAGCTCATCAACAATTGCGCGGCCAATGCCCTTTGTACCACCGGTGACCAGCGCGGTTTTATTGGCAAGATTCCAGTTCATGCTACATTTCTTTTTTCACCACGAGTAGAAAAAAATTGCGATCCACCTCCAGGTAGCCCTGCTCGAAGCAGTATTTGTACACCGCCCCTTCCTTGGTGGTATAGGTACTTGTAAAAAACCCAAAATCAAAGCCCCGTTCCGCCAGCCGCTCGCGGCACACGCGTGTTTTGCCGGTGGTATTCAGTTCGATCAGAATCCGGCGGTTTTTGCGCAGCGCATTCATCACATTGCGCATGTATTTCGTTTCATCGCTGTTCAACTTGTTGTTGTAGGCGATGCGACACTGATCAGAGCAGAATTTTTTGTCGACCCGACCGGTAATCCGGGTGCCGCACTCGAGACAGGTTTTTTGACTGTTTTCGGCCATTTCCGCCCAAATTAGCAATAAAAATATCCGTTTACAAACGTTTACAAACGAAAATAACCGGAAGTAATCGATTAACATACGAGTCTGCGGTTCGGGGTCTCCCACCTTTGTGTCGTTGATCGGCCAGTAACCGGTTAGCAAAAACAAAAATCAATTTCCAACTTAATTACAAACAAGTATGAAAACGCTCCGAAACAGTGTGCAGTTGATCGGTCGCTTAGGCAAAGATCCGGAAGTGAAGACTTATGGCGACAACAAGAAGAAGGCTTCGTTTTCGATCGCCACCACCGACTCGTACAAGAACGCGAAAGGCGAAAAGGTTGAGGACACGCAGTGGCACAACCTCGTGATTTGGGGCAGCCTGGCCGGCGTGGCCGAGAAGTACCTCAAGAAGGGTCAGGAAATCGCCGTAGAAGGCAAACTGGTGCACCGCGCCTACGAAACGAACGCTGGTGAAAAGCGCTACATCACCGAAATCAATGTGAATGATTTGGTGATGCTGGGCAGCAAGCAGTAGGAATAACTGACTCGCACAGAAAAAAGCCGGTGCACGCGCATCGGCTTTTTTTGTTTTATGCCGATTGCGATCTTGCCAAAAAAAATGCGCTACTTCCACCTCATCGGGGCATTACTTTTCATTGTCTTCGCCGGCGTGCAACTCAACGATCCGGACCCGTTGCTGTGGATCTGCATTTACTTTTCAGTTGCAGTGGTGTGTATCCTGGGATTTTACACCCGCTATTTTCCGAAACTTACCTTCACGTTGGCGCTCGTCTTTTTAGGCTACAGCTTTTGGTTTATGCCAGGCGTGAAAGAATGGCTGATGCAGGACAACCGTGCACAATTGTTCGACAACGTGGCGAAAATGGAACATCCGTTTATCGAAGAGTCGCGCGAATTTTTAGGACTCTGGATAGCGGCAGCAACCCTCTTCTTTTACGCTCATCGCGGACGTGCCCCAAAATCCTGATAGTCCTTATTTTTTGTTGAAACGGTACATCAAGCCGAGGGTAACAGACCCTGCGTTGAACAGCATTTCCGGACCCACGCCCTTATCTTTAAACTTGTACACCATTGAGCCTACCCGGGCCGTCACGCCGAATCGTTCGTTCGGAAAAAATGCAATACCCGGAGATAATTGAAGATTCACACCGTTGAATCCGGAGGCTGAAAAAGGGAAGGTACCACCGTACATATCGGCAAGCTGATCGCCAACGCCAACCAATCCCTGCGCAAAGAATGAGAACGTATCGGTAATCGGGAAAAATCTGCGTACCCCTGTAAAATAAAAA
>CANGUI010000292.1 GCA_947457025.1 Flammeovirgaceae bacterium
GAAAAACAAAACTGGAACGAAGCCTGGGAGAAGAGCATCACACCCATTATTGTTGACGGCCGCTGCCTGGTGAGGGCCGAATTTCACGAGGTGAAGGAAAAGTACCCCTACGAAATTGTGATCACCCCCCGGATGTCCTTTGGTACGGGTCATCACCCAACCACCCATCTGATGCTGAAGCAGCAGATGGAACTCGATCATCGCGGCAAGCGCGTGATGGACGCAGGCTGTGGTACGGCAATTCTCTCGATCATGGCAATTTTACGTGGCGCAGTTGAAGTGGAAGCTTTTGATATTGACGAATGGAGCGTGATGAACGGCCAGGAAAACGTGCAGATCAATGGTGTAACCGATGTCCGGATCCGGCAGGGCACCATTCGCGAGTTACCTTTTTCCGGAGTATTCGATCTGATATTGGCAAATATTAACAAGAATGTGCTGTTGGATGAGTTCACGGAATATGCGCGTCATCTCAAGCCTGGTGGGCACCTGCTGTTGAGCGGGTTTTACGCATCCGATTTTGCCGAGTTGGAAACCCGGGCCGCAGCCGTCAACTTCCTTCCACAAGCCCGTGATGAGCAGCAGACGTGGGCAACCTTGCTCCTCCGGAAAGCGTAAATGCCTGCCATGCGCTATGTTGACGATGCGTCATCTTATGTAAACCCCGAAATACAACCTGGGCGGCAATCTGCGTTTAATTCGGTAATAGTGGCACATTAGCAGATGGCTCGATTTTTTGCGAATTTGGGAGGCTATTTACGTGTGAACAAATATTTTCTTCTGATCATAGGCCTGACCTTGTCGCTGGTTGGGGTGTGGGCCCAGCCAAAACAGGCGCTGCGGCTGAATTTCCAGGATAGCGTCAGGCTTGTGCTGGAAAATACCCGCAATATTGACGCTATGGCCGTCGGGGCCGCCATGCAAACGCTGTTTCCCACCCTGGGCCGAGATCATCAAAATACCATCGTCAGGCAGGCCCAGCTCATGAAAAAGCAAGGCTTTAGTGTGCGCCCACACATGGTGGCATATTACGGTACGATCACCGATGGTTTGAATATCGAGCGGCTGTCAGCCGACAAGCTCACGCAGTTTTTGCAGGTGGTCGATCAGGTTCTGCAATCCCAGCCAAAACCTGCGATGCTGACTTTCCTGAACCAATGCCGGGTTTTTTTTCAATTTCATGCGCTGCACGCTGACCGGGGTTTTAGGCTTCGCTGCGCCAACGATGCCTACCGATTTCGGTTCCTCGAACCAGAACAGCCTGCTCCCGACACTGTACAAACCGAGGAAGATCCCTGGAAAGAATACGATGATGCGCAGGCCGATTCAGTAGCACCGCCGCCGGCACCGTTTTGGAAAACACCGATTTTGCTCCCAACGTTGCTGGGGCCCGTGATTGAATTTGATCAGGTAGACCTGTGGTTCGTAACCCGTTCCGATTCCACACCTATACAGGCTACGCGTGGCACGTACTCACTGGTACAGAAAACCTTCGTTGGCGAGGGTGGCCGTTTCGATTGGCGTTCGGTGGGGCTGCCGGCCGACTCTATCTTTGCTCAGGTCACCAAGTACTCATTTGAAGTTTCAAAGCCTTCGTTCAAAATCGAGCAGGCAATGCTTACCTTCCCGGCGCGCATCCGAGAACCCGTAGAGGGTATACTCGAATTTAGCAGCCTCCCCGCGTCCGGCTCGACCAAAACCTATCCGCGCTTTATCTCCTACCAGGGCAACCTGCCCTTACTGGGTCTGGGCGATGGAAATCTGGAATACCGCGGAGGCGTTGCGATGGCAGGTCGTCAGTTTTATAGTGCTGCCCAAAGCGGTGAACAGGCTGAGTTATTGGTCAGCGATCAAATCCGGAGGCAGATGCGTGCCCGCGCACTTCGGTTTGATTTTCGGGATTCGGTGATCACTTCCCCAACGGCGGCCATCACACTCTACCAGGATAATGATTCCATCTATCATCCAGCCGTGCAAATGCGGTATCACACCAGGTCGCGTCAACTCACCCTTTATCGCACGAAGGGACTATTCAAGGATGTTGGCTACATGTCATCGTATTTTAATGTTGGCTTTTCAGGCGATGTCATAAAATGGGATCTGAAGTCCGACAGTCTCAACATCTTCACAACCAATGGGGTCAGTCAGGAACCGATGGTGATCCAATCGATTAACCACTTCGATCCGGCCGACTACCAGGTGCTCCGCGGTAACAACCTGAGTTTCCATCCCGTTGCCCTGGTTGCGCGGTTTGTACGTGAAACCGGGCAAACGGAGTTTTATCCCGATGATCTCGCTTCCCGATATAAGATCAGATCAAATGAAGTAAAAATCGGCATGGAACTGCTCGCAGCTAAAGGGGTCATCTTCTATGACCTCACCAACCGCAAAGTCACCGTAAAAGATCGGCTGTTGCACTTATACGATGCCAGCACCGGAGCAACGGATTACGATAACATAAAGATTCATTCCTACAGTGAGCGAACGGCCAATGCTACCCTCAACCTGAAGAAGCGAACCTTCACCGTCCGGGGTGTGGAAGAAATGAACGTTAGCGAAGAACCTATGGTGTCTATAAAACCAGACAGCAGTCTCATCACCTTGCTGCGCGACCGTGATGTACGATTTAACGGTAAGGTCATGGCCGGAAATTTTGAAATCATGGGAAAAGAATTCACGCTCAAATACGATAGCTTCTTCATAAGCCTGAATCGAATCGATTCAATTCGTTTCTATGTAAACGAAATGAATGCTAAGGGGCAGATGGTGCGGCGCCGGATTAATAATACCATCGTTGGCGCAGACTCTGTCGCGGCAGCGGCGGGAGGGCTCGCGTTGGATGATGGCTCCAGACAGACGTTTGGAACGCTTTATATCAATCGTCCAGACAACAAAAGCGGGCGACTGGAGGTGCCAAATTATCCGCGGCTGGATGCACTTGCTGGCGGTGTGATTTATTTCGACCGCAGTGAGGTTCTGGATGGCGCGTATGATCGTTCCGTTTTTTTTGTACTCCCTCCCTTTAAGTTGGATAGCCTGAGCGATGTTGACCCGGGGGCCATCAACTTCGATGGCACTTTCGTTTCTGGCGGCATGTTCCCGACATTCCGGGAAAAGCTCCATACGCAACAAGACCGGTCACTTGGGTTCAGCCATACTGTGCCCGACAATGGATATCGATTATACGGTTCGGATGCTAACCTTTTCGGCACAATACGTATGGATAATAACGGCATACGCTCATCGGGGCGAATTGACTATCTGGCGGCAAGTATTGAATCGCGCGATTTTGTCTTCTATCCTGACAGCGTAACGGGCAGTGGAACCGTGGGGGAAATGAAAGAAATAACCATTGGACGAATCCCCTTTCCGCAGGTGACCTTCTCTGAGTTCAACCTCAAGTGGTTACCAAAGGTAGATCGCTTCAGCCTCCAAAGCCAGGGGGAGCCATTTTCATTCTATAACCGCACAGCGGATTTTAAAGGAAACCTGACACTATCAAAAAAAGGCACCAGCGGCGATGGAAAGTTCCTGACGCGCGGTA
>CANGUI010000293.1 GCA_947457025.1 Flammeovirgaceae bacterium
CAAAGATTGTCGTTTGCCATAACGATTCTTGGCTCCAGCGGTGCCCTGCCCGTTTTTGGACGAAACCCCTCTTGCCAACTTCTTGAGGTTCATAACCGCCACCTGCTGCTCGACTGCGGCGAAGGCGCGCAGTTCCAACTTATCAAGTTCGGCTTTGGTTTCCACAAAATCAGCCACATTTTTATCTCTCACCTGCACGGTGACCATTACCTCGGTTTGATGGGACTTTTGTTTTCCATGCAATTGAACGGGCGCGAGAAAGAATTGCATGTATATGGATTTCCAGGTCTGGATGAAACGATTGTTACACATCTGCGTCACTCTGGATCGGTTCTGCGATTTCCGCTTCGTTTTCATGTGCTTACGTACGAGGTGCGCTGCATTTGGGAGGATGAAAAAATCTCCGTCACCACACTTCCGCTGAAGCACCGTCTTCCCTGCGTCGGTTTTCTGATTCGCGAAAAGCAAAAGCCCTTCCGCATCGATAAAACAAAAATCACGGCCCACACCCGGCTGCAGGATCTCGCGCGCTTTCAGCAGGGGCAAGATGCCGTGGATGAGCAGGGGCGAATAGTTGCCCGATATCAGGACTTCACATTGCCCCCCCGACCATCACGGGCATACGCGTATTGCTCGGATACTGCCTATGAACCCGCTCTGATCCCGTTGCTACAGGATATTGATCTACTGTACCATGAGGCCACCTTCCTAAGCGCTGAAAAAGAGAAAGCAGCCGACACGCTGCACAGTACAGCTGCCCAGGCAGCCGAAATAGCGCGCGCAGCAGCTGTCAGGAAACTGCTGATCGGCCATTTCTCCGCCCGCTACAAAGACCTTGAGCCGGTGTTGGCCGAGGCTACCGCGATCTTTCCCGAAACAACTCTCGCCACCGAGGGGTTATCTATTCAACTTGACACCTAATGCTGGCCACTGAACAAAAAAAGAACCGACTTTTCGTGGTGCTGGCCGGCATCTTTCTGTGCAACGCGCTGGTAGCCGAAATGATCGGTGTGAAGATCTTCTCGGGCGAACAAACGCTTGGCCTTGAACCAGCCCACCTGAACATCCTTGGTTTCACGATGGATTTCAACCTCACGGCAGGGGCTGTGATCTGGCCCGTTGTATTTATCACAACTGATTTGATCAACGAGTATTTCGGTAAACCTGGTGTACAACGCATCAGCTTTCTGACAGCCGGACTGATCGCCTATGCATTCGTTGTTATCTTCCTTACCATTGAACTTCCACCGGCCCAATGGTGGCTGGATGCCAATAACCGCGACGCGACCGGTAATTATTTCGATATGAATTTCGCCTTCAACAAAATTCTCGGGCAGGGCCAGCGAATCATTCTGGGATCGCTCGTGGCGTTCCTGCTGGCTCAGTTGGTGGATGTGATGGTTTTTCAACAACTGCGCCGGGCTACCGGCCCGAAAATGCTGTGGCTACGGGCAACCGGCTCAACGCTGGTATCGCAATTGGTGGATAGTTTTGTTGTACTTTTCGTGGCTTTCTATGGCACTTTTTCAGCCGGGCAAATTGTGGCCATCGGGATCACCAACTACCTGTACAAATTTGGTGTGGCGCTGCTGCTTACGCCATTGATTTACCTGGGGCATTACCTGATTGACCGGTACCTCGGCAAAGACGAAGCGATGCGTATGTCAGAAGAAGCTGCAGAGAAAAGTCAGACGCTATTGTAACCTTTTGAAATTATCCAGCACTACGGCAGCGGCAATGGCAGCATTCAGCGACTCGGCTGCCCCAAACCGCGGTATTGTTATTCGGGTAGTGACGGTGCACGCCACGGCATCTGAAATGCCGTTGGCTTCATTGCCAATTACCACCATACAGCGCGAGGCGGGCCGGAAAGTCTGCACATTCTCACCCTCGAGAAACGTGCCATAAACAGGCACCCGTTGGGCGGCCAGGAATAAAGCCAGCTCGGTATAGTACACACTCACCCGCGTAAACGAGCCCATAGAGGCTTGAATCGTTTTTGGGCTATAGAAATCGGCTGTGGTGGCCGAGGCAACGATCGTGGTAACCCCGTACCAGTCGGCCGTGCGAATCAACGTGCCCAGATTACCCGGGTCGCGGATATCATCCAAAACAAGGGTGATCCCATCGGGGGCCTCAGGCAGGCGGGCAGGCTTCATCGCGGCGATAGCGATGGCGCCGTCATTGGTTTGGTAGGAGCCAGCATCGGCGAGTTGATCACGGGTAGCCGCCACCGTTTCTGCGGGCAGCCGAAGATTTTGTGCTCTCCAGCGGGCTAAAGCCACCTCGTCAGCCGCCACCCATCGCACGTCAAAGGGAGACCGGAGCAATTCTTCCACACTCTTGCAGCCCTCCACCAGAAAGCATTGTTCTGCTTGTCGGTATTTCTTTATTTGCAGGGATTTGAGGTACTTTCGTTTGGCTTTTGATATCATGAGGGGCAACAGTAACGCAAAATGGCTGCACCTGGCCTGGCTTAGCGTGCCACTGTGGGCCGGCAGTTGCCTCGGTACTCGCTACCTCGAAGAAAATCAAAAATTATTGTATCGGCAAACTATTCAGGTACCGCGAAGATTTCCAAAAGAGGGTTTGGATGACCTCCCGGTTCAAAAACCCAACCGCAAGTTCCTGGGGCTACCCATCCACACGCTGGTGTGGATGCACCACGAGGGCTTGGTTCGCTACCAGGATTCAACGTCAGGAAGCAGCAAACAGGCCTTTGAACGCAAAAAAAACCGAATCGCCCAGAAATTCGATCGGAAAATTGCCAGCGGAGATGACCCTCGCAAGATTTCATCTTACCAATTCCGCAAGCAAAAGAAAATCGATGCGCAGAACCGGAAAATCGAAAATGGCAACAACTTCATGCAATGGGGCGAGCCGGCCACCATCTACGACTCGGTGCAGACGGCGGCTTCTTCCGACAAGATACATACCTACCTGTTTAATAAAGGATACTTTCAAAACCGCGTTACGGCCCGTGTACAAGAGTTCCGCAAAACCAAGCGCGTTCAGATTACCTATGAGGTTGAACCCGGCCAGGCCTTCATCATCGACTCAATCCAGTTCAATATTGCCGACCCCGCCATCGACTCGATTGTCCGACGCAACCGGGAGGACTCAAAAATCCGGGTAGGCGAGTTGTACGGTCAGGCTAACCTCTCCAGAGAACGCGACCGGATCGAAACCCTGCTGAAAGACAATGGCTACTATGACTTTACCCGCAAATACATTGACTTTGATCTCGACACGGCATTTCGGCCCGGGCGACGGATGGCTATTCGGGTCAACATCAGTAATCCGCCGCGAAAAGAGAGGCATAAGCAGTTCATCATCGACTCGGTTTCAATCACTGTGGATGCCGGACTGCGTGTACAGGCAGGAAGAAAAAGAATCTCCCGCGCTTACCATGATATCACGTTCAACTACTTCGATGATTATTACAGCGAGCGGATTTTGAACCACCGAATCTTCATACACCGTGACAGTCTATACAGCAGGGCCAACACGTTCGCCACGCAGCGTCA
>CANGUI010000294.1 GCA_947457025.1 Flammeovirgaceae bacterium
GGGGGACGTTGGATCCCAGGCGGTATAACCCCGCGCTTCAAAGGTGCTGCGGATACCCCCGCTTGGGAAAGAAGAGGCATCGGGTTCCTGCTGCACCAGTTCACTGCCTTTGAATTTTTCGATGCCGGCCAGCGCATCAAAGAAGGAGTCGTGCTTCTCGGCCGTGCCGCCGGTCATGGGCTGGAACCAGTGCGTGAAGTGGGTGGCCCCTTTTGCCATCGCCCAGGTTTTGACCGCAGCCGCAATCATGTCGGCTGTGGGCTCATCGATTTTTTCGTGATTCTTGATTGCCGCGCTGACTTTTTTATACACCGCGGGGGCGAGGTTGGCTCGCATTTGCTCCATTCCGAACACGTTGTTTCCAAAGAAATCGGAAACCTTCGATGCCGGCAGATCGACCGTCACGCTGGTCCGGTCGTTCAGTTTTTTAAGTGCTTCAAATCGTAAATATGCCATAGTGGTTGTTTTTAGGACTTATTTTGCGGCAAAACTAATCGATTTTTGATGGAAGGGGGTATTTTTTGGATCGAATTTTTGGAAAATCGATGGCTTCCAAAGCCATTTAAGTATTTCTTTGGTCTATTGACCAATGGATCGGGCAGATATGCTCAAAATCGATATTTACAGACGGTCAGCCAGGACATTTATTGCCGCCACGAATAGGAGTACAGCCGTCAACTTCCGTATAAAAACCACTGAAATCCAGCGAGCCGCCAGTCTGGAGCCGATCTGGCCTCCGAGAAAAACGGAAGCCAGAAGCGGTAAGACAAACGCCCAGGTGAAATCGGGTACACCTTGCAAGGCAAGTCCGGCTAAACTGCTGAGGGAGTTTAAGAAAATAAACGCGCTGGCCAGCGCCGCAATGCGTCTGGCATCCAGCCAACCAAAGAAATGCAAAACCGGAGACAAAAAGATTCCCCCACCAATACCTACCAATCCCGACAATGCTCCAATTCCTGCACCAAGAAAAAATTTACGCACCCGGGTTTCGGCCACCACCGTACCTTCCTTGGTCCAACGTTCCTGCGACCAGAGCGCTACGGCAGCGACTGCCAGCGTACACCCAAGTACAATAAAAAATACCTGCTCGCGAAGCGGGAAGCGGGCACAGAAATAGGCCAGCGGCACACTGCCTGCGAAGAAGGGCCAACTTTGTCTCCACGACAACTTTCCCTGCCGGTAAAATATCCACAACCCTCCCGCCACCACCACCAGATTGCAGCAAAGTGCAGTAACACGCATGAGCGGAAATGGAATTGCAAATACAGATAACGCCAGTAGCGCAAGGTAGCTGGAGCCTCCGCCAAAGCCCACTGAAGCATAGACGAGGGCAATGACAAAAAAGCCCGCCACCAACAGCCAAAAAAAATCCATCAGCGGGGCGTTACTCGGCCGATTTCTATAGTCGACAAAGCTTTCACAAACCGGCGGCCCGTGCGAAGATCGGTGGGCGAAATCAACAGGATCGCTTCTTCCATCTCGGTCAGTTTTTTTCCGTCCTTTTCGGTAACGAGAAACACTGCATCGCCCGTGGGCGAGTTAAAGATTTCATTCCACGAAAAAACAACCTGATATCCATCGCTGGCCCGGCACACCAGAAAGAAGGCACTCAATTCTTTTGGAGAAGGCGTGTCGATATCAAGGTCACTGAGCACATCCTTTACCAACACGCCTTTCATTTGCCGGGCCGTACCGCGAGGCTCGCCCAGGTGATTGGTGATGACAACATCGCCAACGACGCGGGAGGCCCGCTTTTGAAGGTCGGAAAGCGTGATGGATAGCTCTTTCTTTACCAGACCATGGACACGTACCGAGTCGGATGGCTCGGGTTTTTTTTGTGCAACAATTACACTACCGGCAAACAACAAAATAATCCAGCATGATCTCATCTTTTCTATCCTCCAATTGTTGACATCGATTCGTTTACCGGGTGATTCGTGCCGCGTCTTCCTTCCGCTTCCCAGCCATTCGCCGGCCGTTGCCGAAAGGCGGCGAGCAAGGCAGCCCGCAGATTCTGATCGGAAGCACCCGTACGCATCTCTTTCTTCAGATCAAGAACACCGTTGTCGTACAAACACGTTTTGAGCTGGCCTTGGGCCGTTACCCGGATGCGGTTGCACGTGCCGCAGAACGTGCGACTAAACGCTGCAATCACGCCAACCGTTCCCAGATGCCCCGGCACGCGGTAGTTGTAGGATGTTCCATGCGGCTCGTCTTTGATTTTTTCCAGGTTGGAATAAGACTCACGCAAGTGATTCAACACACGTTGATAGGTCCAGTTCAGTACGGGGTAATGAGCACCTGCTCCGTTAAACGGCATTTCTTCAATGAAGCGCACCGAAACAGGTTGGTCTTTGGTAAGCGCCACCATCGGCAGCAGATCGGCAATGTTTTGATTTTCCATCACCACCGCATTAATCTTTACCGGTATCTCATGAGCCAGTAACGCCTGCAACGTGGCCCACACCCGGTTAAACTCATCCCGCCGCGTAATGATTTTGAAACGCTCGCGATCCAACGTATCCAGGCTGAGGTTCACCGACCGGATGCCGAGCCGTTTCAACTCCGGAACATGCTGTTCAGTGAGTACGCCATTGGTGGTGAGATGGATTTCTTCGATTCCCCCGATGGCGCGGATTTTCCGAATCAGCGCCATCAGATCGGTGCGCACAAAAGGTTCGCCACCGGTTAGCCGGATCTTACGAATGCCCAAAGCCGCAAGCACGCGCACCAGTCGCTCGATTTCCTCAAAGGTAAGCAACTCCTTTTTCGGCAGGTAATGGATGCCCTCCTCGGGCATGCAATAGTAACAACGCAGGTTGCATCGGTCGGTCACGGCCAACCGCGCATAGGTGACCGGGCGCCCGTGGTTATCGAAAATCGTTGCCATGCGAAGCGAAAATTAAGCATTATCGGGTGACTTGCCACAACTTGTTTCCACCTTACCTTTACGGGATGAGGTTGCAACTGATCACATTTGGCGTAGCCCGCGAGGTGCTGGGCACGCGGCAGGTGGCGTGGTCGTTTGGCGGGCACACGGTAGGCGAACTCAAAGCCGAACTGCTTGCGCGGTATCCGGCATTAGCCAGCCTCCGCTCCCTGCAAATTGCTGTTAACGAAAAGTTCGCTGATGATCACCATCCCCTTGTTGAATCCGATGAAATTGCGCTAATCCCTCCGATGAATGGCGGCTGACGCGGTCGGTGTAAGGCGCTTAACCAGGGCAGCGAAAATCAGCTATATTCGTTCACTACTCCAACTCTTCCGGTCATGATCGATATAACAGACAAACCCATACCCATTGAAAAAACAATCGACCACGCCCGAGCACGGGGCGCCGGTGCGATCAATGTATTCATCGGTACCGTGCGGGATCACGCGGATAACAAGAAAGTCGTGTGGCTGGAATACGAATCTTATGCATCTATGGCCGTGGCGGAAACCCGCAAAATCATCGAAGAAGCTGCTGCCCGCTGGCCCCTGCTGGGATGGGCGGTAAGTCACCGCATGGGTACCCTCAAAC
>CANGUI010000295.1 GCA_947457025.1 Flammeovirgaceae bacterium
ACTTACTCTTGGTGACCGAGTCGTTGACATTAATCGAAGGAAGCGGAAGTTTTCCGTGCTTCATCCGCTCGATCAGGCGGTGTACGCCGGTGGTGGTTTCTTCCGAGATGCCGCGAATGCCAGCCACCAGTTCAGGGTAACGATCCAGAACCATGTTGGTGAGGTCGCCCCCGTCATCCAAAATCATATTCAACGGTTTGCCTCCGCCAAAGGCCGTAAGTGTTTGCTCTATGCACCAGTCAAACTCTTGCTCATTCATGCCTTTCCACGCAAACACAGGTACGCCCGCCGCGGCGATCGCTGCAGCCGCGTGATCCTGGGTAGAAAAAATGTTACAAGACGACCAGGTTACCTCGGCTCCGAGTGCCGTCAACGTTTCGATCAGTACCGCAGTTTGAATCGTCATGTGCAAACATCCCGCGATCCGGGCACCTTTCAAGGGTTGCTGTGGACCATATTCTTCCCGGATGGCCATCAATCCCGGCATTTCGGCTTCCGCCAAACGGATTTCTTTGCGGCCCCACTCGGCCAGCGACATATCTTTAACCTTGAACTTTTCTGCTGCAGTTACCATGCGTGTTACAATTTTGGGCGCAAAAGTAACACTTTATGGATAGTTTCTACAGCCAGGATAACCGGGCTTTACTTTTATGGCTTTGTGCGCATCACGGCAGGAGGATACCCCACCGGACACAACACAAAGGAAACTACAGGGTGCATCACAAACCTTTGACGATCACCTACCTACCCTCACCAGATGCCCTGCGCCTCGGATGTCACTTTTTAATCAACGCATCCTGACTGATGATCGCCGTCCATACGCTGGTACGTCCCTCATCCATGCGTGTCCAGATTGGTGCGATCACGCCTTTGTGAGCTGAAATGTTATTGTAGTCGCCAAAGAACTTTCCCTCAGATGGAACGAAGGGTGATTCACTTATTCTGGTTTCGGTAAACGTATTTCCGCCGTCTACCGAATAGGCCAGATATACATCCGTCTGGTTATCTTCATATTCCCGGCGGTCGTAATACACGATGTAGATGTGGCCCGTGGCTTGGTCTACGGCCATCCACGGAAGAAATTGATGCTTGCCCGGTGCGTCACGGTTGATGCGCGCCGGTGCTGTCCAGTTATCGCCACTGCTGGTAGAGCGGGAAAACCAAATGTCCGTATCGTCCTCTCCGTTTTTTTGGTCTGCCCAAACCAGGTACAGGCTACCGGTGAACCGCGACGGGCTGTTATCAATCATCAGCACGGGCATCCCGTTACAACGGCCCAGCCCTGGGATTTTCATGCTCCAGCCGCCATGAATCCGCTGAATGGCGAGGTCATTCCGGAGCCAACGGTTACCCCCATCGTAAGATCGATCAAAAAAAATGGCATCCTGTACCGCCCAGGTAACAAAAATGCGCCCGTCATTGCTCACAGCGGGAACCGCTCCCTCCGTGGTGTTATCATCGTCAATGCAATCACCCTGTAATTGATTGATACGGACGGCCTTAGTCCATTTTTTTCCTGCCTTTACCGACGCGCTGAACATGATGTTTGAGTGGCAGGCTGTATCGCGCGAGCCATATTTATCAAACTGCGTCCAGGTGGTGTAAATGTGCTGCTTGCGCGGGTGTGCGGCCGGCCATTGCTTGTCTTGATCTTTGGGTGGATTATGGCCAATGGATTCACCTTCACTCCAGGTAGCTCCTCCGTTGGTCGATTTCTGCACCACGATACGGTCGAGCCAGGCATCATTGCTACGTCCCTTACCGCTAGGGTCGGCCAGGTGAAAGAAGTAAAAATTCCCTTTGTTGTCGGCAATGAGCGCCGGATCTCCGTATACGCCATAGGGTGAAACGAGCTTCGACTCCTTCCAGGTGGCTCCTCCATCATGGGTATAGATCGCGCGATCGAGAACCACGCCCGCGACAATGTTCTTCGGGTTTCGTGGATTGATCGCGATACTTGGCTCGAGTGGCGGATACACCCCATCCGCCTGCCGTGCCAACGGGATGTTCTTAAACTGCGCGGACGACGCGAGCGCCGCCGTCATCAGGATTCCAAACCAGAAATATCGTTCCATCATCAGTCTGCAATTCGCGGTAAATCTCACAAGTGTTTCGCATCTTTCAAAACACGCACCCAACGCTGATAGCCCGCCTCGTTCAGGTGCAACCCATCGGTAGAAAAAGGTGCCTGCAAGTAGCCGTCTTTATCGGTAAAGGTGGCATGAAGATCGACATAGGTATACCCGAAGCGGGGCGCGATTTTCTGCAGTTGTGTATTGATCGTTACAATAGCATCGCCCACGTTGTAACCGGCGGGAAAATTGGCAAACCCGGGATTAACCGGCAACAGGCTTTGCACGAATATGCGGGTGGACGCCGAACGCGCCTGTACAAGACGGACAAAGGTGAGGATATTTTGCAGGATCATCTCTTCGGGAATCTTCTTCGACAAGTCGTTGATGCCGATCAACAGGAAGAGCTTGGAGGGCTTACGCCGGGCGATGTCGTCAACGCGCTGGAGCAATCCATACGTGTTATCACCCGAGATGCCACGATTCACAATGGTGGTGTCACCCGTGAGCTTTCGCCAGTTTCCTCCCTCCGTGATGCTGTTTCCCACCATCATCACCCGCTCGGTAACCACCTTTTGGTTGGCAAACAAGGCTATCCGCTTCCGATAATGATCGGGCATGTTGGGTACGGTGTCCCACGTTCGCTGGCCTGAGGCCGCCGCAGAAATCAGCCAGCAGAATAATACCAATCGCATTACCTTTTCGTGTTATCAATACGGGTATCCAGTTTTCCGCCCCCGCCCACTTCAACCACGGAGGAACCAAACACGCGGATGGATGCTTTGATGAAGTCTGCTTCGCTGGCTTTGTAGATGTTGTCCACGTATTTCTGCGGATTGCGGTCGATGTAGGGAAACCAGGTGCTGTGAATCTGGATCATTACCCGGTGACCCCTCTTGAACGTATGGAGCACATCCTGCAGCCTGAAGTTGACGTCGGTGATCTGATCGGGCGTGAAGGGCTCAGGTTTTTCAAAACTGTTTCTAAACCTCCCTCGAAAGACCTCATGGCGAACCAGCTGTTGGTAGCCACCCATCACGATGTTGGACGGATTATGTTTATAGGACGGGTGGTTAGCAGGATATACATCGATAAGTTTCACAATAAAGTCGGCATCGGTTCCACTCATCGCTACTTTCAAACGGGCCATGATCTCTCCTGCTAACGTAACTTCATCTGTAAGCGGATCCGTTTCAAAAGTAAGCACATCAGGCCGGCTGGCAGCAGCGCGCTGGTCGTCACTCATAAACTGGCGGGGCGTGAATACGAGCCGCTCGGTTTGCGATGTGTAGGGTACCGGTTTGGCCGGATCGCTGATATACTCAAAAAACGCTTGCTCGTTCTGGGGCTGGTTAATGGTGAGTCTGCCATTGGCCCCGAAATATAAACTGGCTGCCGGAATTTCGGGCGGCAGCCAGG
>CANGUI010000296.1 GCA_947457025.1 Flammeovirgaceae bacterium
AGCCATGGTAACCCAAAACAAATGATCTGTGATGACGCCGTGCTCCGATGCTACAGGCAGCGTGTAGTCACCGTAAAAGGTAAAAGAGTACCAGAAAAAAACCCCAAGGCCGGCCACCAGAAAAAGCATAAAAAGATAGGCGTGAGAATTGTTTGAGCTTTCATCTATTTCATCTGAACTCCCCTTCACCAACCCCACCAGGCTACCGATGCGGAACAACATGTAGAGAATGGCCAACACCAGCACTATCCCCAGACCAACGATCACACTCATCATATAGTTAGTTTTTTAGCGTTTCAAAAATTAAATGTGATGACTCAGACTTTCGCCCATCATGGGGTGCTGTTTGGCTACCAACGGGAATTTGGTCAGCGCATTGAGCACCACATACAGAAACATCGACACGAAAACAAGTGCCAATCCAATCTCCAGTAGCCCAAGACCTCCCTGATCCTTCATCACACCCGGCGTCACCATATTATAAAAATCAAACCAGTGCCCTACAATTACGATCGGGCATACAACCTTCAACATGGACGCATGCCGCTTCGCGTCTCTTGTCATCAATAACAGGAAGGGCAATACAAAGTTCAATATCAGGTTCGCGAAAAATATCCAGCTGTAGGGCGCGGTCCGGAGGCGCTGAATGAAGTACACGGTTTCCTCAGGTATGTTGGCATAATAGATCAGCATAAACTGGCTGAACCAGATGTACGTCCAGAAAACGCTGAAAGCAAAAACAAACTTACCCAGATCATGCAGGTGGTTGGCGTTAACCATTTTCAGATAACCGGCGTCTTTCAGATTTACTACAATAAGGGTGATCATCGCCAGGCCGGTAACCCACCAGCTGGCAAAAACATACCAGCCCATCATGGTACTGTACCAATGAGTGTCAATGCTCATCACCCAGTCCCACGCACTTACGGAAGACGTAACCGCAAAGATGACCAGAAAGATAGCTGAGAACTTGCGCGCCGTAAGCCAGTGTTGAACTCCGCCGGAGATGTCTTCCTGGAGCATCTCTTTCTTTATCCAGGTAAAAAACACATACCAGAGCGTGAAGAAGGCCACCAGCCGAAGTACATAAAAAGCCGGGAAGCTACCCGCTTCAAGCGGCCAGAAGAAGAACGCCGCCTTGCCGGCAATAATATGATCGTAGGTATCGGCACCCTTCACATACAGGTCGTGATGCGACCAGTGAAAGACATCATTTTTAACTACAAACCAGAGAACAAGCATCAAAATACCAGAAAACGGAATCCAATGGCCAATGGCCAGCGGAATCCGCTTAATCGGAGCCGACCACCCTGCCTGCGCGGCGTATTGAATGGCAATAAAAAATAAGCCGATGATACCAATGCCGGCAAAGAAAATGTTGTGGTGCCACAGTGACGTGAAGACGCGCTTCAGCCATAGCGGGCTGCCATGGTGTTCGGCATGGGCCTCACCGCCGCCGGGGGTGGGCTCAGCGCTGGCTAGCAGGTTTTTGGTTACCGCGGTTGCCGCGTGGCCTTCATCGTGACTACCTCCCTGCATCGCCAGAAAGGTGCCCAGTCCAAATAAAACTAAACCCAGAATACCCACGTACAGAAGCGTACGCTTGGTCTCGGATTTGAATTCGTATCTCTCGTCAGTGATCATCAGTATACGGTCTACAGGTTTCGGAAATTACTTTTGAAGTGTTTTAACATATTTGGCGATCTTCCACCGCTCTTCGGGCAGCACCTGCGATCCGTGTGCAGTCATCAGCCCCTTGCCATGTGTAATCACATGGAAAATGTGACCTTCGGTGATGTTCTTATAGGCATCACCCTTCAGGTTCGCGACACCGGCATACTTATCAGCCACCAGGCCATCACCCTCGGCTTTGGCACCATGACAATGCTTGCAATACATTTCATAAAGCACTTTGCCTTCGGCCAGCACCGCCTTGGTAGAATCAAATGGATTTTTCAAGACAGCCGACGCAATCACCAGGCTGTCCTTGGGAAGCCGGTACGGCAGCCAATGGTGCTTGTTGCGAGCCACGGTATTCGGAGCGGGCGCACGCATGTTCATGCCGTGTGGATTGTATTTGTTGGAATTGTAGTACTCGCCCCGCCCGTTGTCGAGCGAATTCACCCAGGCGCCCGCGTCTTCATCGGTAATCTGAGAGAGCGGTTCGTAAGCCACCGAGTGATACATGTTGGGGGCGTATTCCAGGCCCGGGTTATCGCCACCGGCCTTGCAGCCGGCCAGGATTATCCCCCCGGCAAAAAGAATGATGATGAAACTCTTCCGCATGGTTAAAAATTCTTTTCGTTTACTTCGGTTGCTCCGTTACTTTTCAAAATGCCGGCAATTTCGTCCTTGCCGTACTTATTTGCTGCCAGGTCAATAGCCATAATTAGCTTATCGTCTGTGCTGCGGATGTCGTACTGCCTCGGCCACTTGTAAGGCTTCATGTCACTTACAATCAGGAAGGTTCCCACCATTCCAAACGCCGCGAGGAGAACGGTGAATTCAAACGTCACAGGCACAAAGGGCGGCAGTGATACATAGTTTTTCCCACCGATGATCATGGGCCAGTCGAAGCCCATCATCCAGATCTGGGTGAAGATGGCCAGCATGGTGCCCGTCATGCCGAACAAAAACGCGGCAATGGGCAGGCGCGAGCGGCGGTAGCCCAACGCCTCGTCCAGCCCGTGTACCGGGAAGGGTGTGTATACTTCGTGAATCTTTACCCCTTTCTGCCGCACATTCTCAACGGCCTTCATGAGCACGTCTTCATCATCAAATACACCAACCAGAAAATTCTTATTGCTGTCCATAGTGGTTTAATGCTTTTGTTCAGAAGATGATTTGATAATGCTTTTCACCTCGGCCATGTTGATCACGGGGAAGAATTTGGCAAACAACAGGAAGGCACAAAAGAAAAATCCGA
This sequence comes from Flammeovirgaceae bacterium, assembly GCA_947457025.1. Taxonomy (GTDB): domain Bacteria; phylum Bacteroidota; class Bacteroidia; order Cytophagales; family Cyclobacteriaceae; genus ELB16-189. The sequence goes on from CANGUI010000296.1 coordinate 2,927, forward strand.
ACGTGAATACGTACTCGCCAACATCATACATGGTCGGGTAAAACATCGACCAACTGGACGGCAGGTAATCGCGGTGTATGGAGGTTACGATGATCACGAACCGCTCGAACCACATGCCGATATTCACCACAATCGAAAGAATAAATGTTGCCGCGATATTGGTGCGGATTTTCTTAAACCAGAAAAGCTGCGGTGAGAACACATTGCAGGTCATCATGGCCCAGTATGCCCACCAATACGGACCGAACATCCGGTTCATGAAGGCATACTGTTCGGCCGGCACCTGCCCGTACCAGGCAATAAAAAACTCAGTGATGTAGGCAATTCCGACAATGGAACCGGTAATGATGATAACAATATTCATCAACTCGATGTGGTAGATCGTTATGTAGTCCTCCAGCTTAAACACCTTCCGAGTGACGATTAGGAGCGTAAGCACCATAGCGAACCCCGAGAAGATAGCCCCCGCCACAAAGTAGGGCGGGAAGATGGTGGTGTGCCAGCCGGGAACCACGGAAGTGGCAAAGTCAAACGAAACAATGGTGTGAACCGACAAGCCGA
>CANGUI010000297.1 GCA_947457025.1 Flammeovirgaceae bacterium
AAATCTACTTATGCCAAATACGATGTAACGCCCGGCACCGCAATCGGGTACTTGCCGTCTGCGTCGGGCAGCACCGGCGGCGGCGAATTGAAATCAAACTTTTCGGGCATGATGCTGAAGCCGGAGTTGAGTACTTTGTCCCACTCCATCAATTGGCCGGAGTAAGTGGCCATGCGGCCGATGATTGCGGTGAGCGTGCTCTTCGCGCCGTTTTCGGCATCATCAAATTTGTATTCGCCTTTGGCGATGGCGTCAAATAGCTCATCGTGTTCGGTCTGGTAGGGGTTGTTTTCTTTCGTTTTATCGAATTGAAAGAGCACTTTGCCTTTCCGGTCGATCATGTTGGCATTGCCGCAGTAGATCGTACCCTTCGTTCCCTGAATCTGTTCGTCTACCCGGCTCAGCGTTCCTTTGATGTGGCGGCACTGGCTGTTAAGCACGGTGCCATCGGCATAGGTAAATTCCACAAAGTGGTGATCGAAGATTTCGCCGTACTCTTTGCCGGTGCGCACCTGGCGCCCGCCCATGCCCTGGGCGCGCACGGGATAGCCTCCCTTGAACCAGTTCACTACATCGATGTTGTGGATGTGTTGCTCCACGATGTGGTCGCCACACAGCCAGTTGAAGTAATACCAGTTGCGCATCTGGTACTCCATTTCGGTCTGGTTGTATTTTCTGGGATTTACCCACACGCCATCGTTATTCCACCAGGCTTGTGCGGAGACGATCTCGCCCACGAGGCCTTCCTTGTATTTTCTGTACAATTCCCGGTAGGAGGTTTGGTAGTGGCGCTGTAAACCCACCACCACATTCAACTTCTTCTGCCGCGCCACCACGGCAGCGTCCAGCACTTTTTTGATCCCCGCCGGATCGGTGGCTACGGGCTTCTCCATGAAAATGTGCTTGCCCTGCTTCACCGCTTCTTCAAAATGAATCGGGCGGAAGCCGGGCGGCGTGGTTAAGATCACCACATCGGCCAGCGGAATGGCCTTCAGGTAAGCATCAAAGCCGGTGAACTTGGTCGCCTCCGTCACCTTCACTTTTGCCTTCACGTTGCCGGCCGCACCCGACCAGTCGGAGAGGTCGTCCGACATCAGCGCCTGATAACATTCGTCAAGCCGGTCGCGAAATGCATCGGCCATGGCCACCAGCGTCACGTTTTGTCTGGTCAGCAGGGCCTGCATGGCAGCCCCCGTGCCCCGGCCGCCGCAGCCAATCAGGGCAACCTTGATGGAGTCGTCCGCAGAAGAGTGGTAGAATGATGTGTCGGCAAGTGCCGGTAAACCGATCAACGTGCCCGCGGCTGTTGCGGATTTCTTCACAAAATCTCTGCGTGACTGATTAAGCTCATTCATGGGTATGCATTTTGTGAAGAAATGTAGCGCATCGCCCACACAAAAACCAGCGGTCTTTTTAAAATGAGAGAAAGTAGGCGGGGAGCGGTCGGCCTGAGCCGGCTTTTCGTGCACCGCTCGTTCACTTTGGTGGTCGGGCCGTCTTGTTTTTGATGAAGCGTTTTCTCTGCATTCAGGCTGACGTGCAGCGCCCGTTCCCTACACCGGTGAAAAGCCGCGCGGTTGCTACTTCAAATAGGCATCAAAGAACCGGTCAATTTCTTCGCGGGAGGGTTGCTGCTGCGGGCGCACCAGCCGGAAACCTACAAACCGCCCATCGGTAAGCCACCACCGGCTTTTGGGAACTTGCGGATCGCGCTGGTTCCACTCAGCTCTCGAGGCGATGCGGTTGCTGCAACGCAACTCGGCCGCGTCGTCTGCAAAGGAACCTCCCCGTACAGATTTGGGATAGCGGGTAGCAGGCGGATTAACCGGGTCGTGTGCGTCGCCCGTGTTGTAGAACGCCGGGTCGTACTGATCCAGGGTCCACTCGCTCAGGTTGCCCAGCAGATCGTAGATGCCCAAAGCGTTCGGCTTTTTTTCTTTCACGATATGAAACCGGGCCTCGCTGTTGTCTTTGAAGTAGGCCACCGCGGCCAGCCGCCTGACGTCGCCCGTCTGGGCCTCATCGGTTTTGCCAACTTTGCATGCGTATTCCCACTCCGCCTCCGTAGGCAACCGGAAAAAAATACCCGTTTTTGTGTACAGCCACTTGCAGAACATCATAGCCGCCTGCTGGCTCATGCTGTTCGAAGGGTGGCTGCCATCGCGGCCCATCCCCCACGTCAGGTCAATGTACTGGGCCGTGGGGCGCGTTACGCCATCGATGTTCTTGGCCTGTGGCAACTGCTGGTTTTTGAAAAAAGCGTCCCACTGCGCGAACGTGACTTCCGTTTCAGCCATCCAGAACGGGCTGATCGAAATTGTACGAACAGGGCTTTCATCCGCTTCCCGGGTGCTGCCGCGGGAGAAACTGCCGCCCGGAACGGCGATCATTTTCATGCCGGTGGCGCCCGGAATGGGCTGATCATACGTGGTGAAGTCTTGCCCGCTGAGCGTCGTAGCACAGAAAAGAGCGGCAAGCCCGATGATCACACGCATGTTTTTTTTGTTAAATGTACTACACGCAACCTTGTTTGCGGAAATCCCGTTATTAACTTTGTAAATAAAAGTACTTTTAAATGGAACCCAAATCAACTGCCCGGGATCTCGAACACATCCGCCTGCTGATGGATCGGTCCGTGAAGTTTGTATCGCTCAGCGGCTTATCGGGCGTATTGGCGGGCATCTACGCATTGCTCGGGGCAGCGTATGCCTATTCCCAATTGTACACCGGTGCGGCGGCCCGGTCGGTCACCTATATCGATGGGCGCATTCCGGTGGTCGCAGACCTCCTGGTAGCCGCTGCCCTGGTGTTGATCGCCTCGCTGGCCACCGGCTGGTGGTTCAGTTTCCAAAAGGCAAAACATGCCGGCGTTTCTTTGTGGACCAGCACCACCCGCCGCCTCCTCGTCAATTTACTGGTGCCGCTCGCGGCCGGCGGTTTTTTCACGCTGATCCTGCTCTCGCAGCAACAGTATCAACTTGTTGCCTCGGCCGTGCTGTTGTTTTACGGACTGGCCCTGATGAATGCGAGCGGCCACCTGTTTGAAGAGATTCGCTACCTGGCCATGCTGGAAATCATCCTGGGGTTGGTGGCCGCCTTTTTTCCGGCCAACGGTTTAGTGTTTTGGAGCCTGGGCTTCGGTGTGCTGCACATCGTGTACGGGCTGGTGATGTACAAAAAGTACGATCGATGAAAAACCCGTTTGACGGTTTTGATAAGGTACTCGAGCACAGCACCCGCCTGCAGATGATTTCCGTGCTGGCGGTGAACGACTCGTACGACTTCACCGGTCTGAAAGAGCTGTTGCAGACCACCGATGGCAACCTGGCCACCCACCTCAAAGCCCTCGAGCGGGAGAAGTACATCTCCATCGTCAAGTCATTCATCGACCGAAAACCCAATACCCGCTACAAAATCACCGAGCGGGGCCGAACGGCCTTCCGGCGGCACCTCGAAGCCATGGAAGCGGTAGTCAGACAGCAA
>CANGUI010000298.1 GCA_947457025.1 Flammeovirgaceae bacterium
CTATTTGCGGCCATTCCGGCCATACAACCAATATCTAACAAACACTATCTTGCGCTGGTCTCCGGTTTTGGCATGCGCGTGCATCCCATTTACAAGTACAAACGGATGCACACCGGTATTGATTTTGCCGCGACCATCGGCACTCCGATTTATGCTACCGCTGACGGTGTCATTGATGAAGTGCAGGTGAGCTTCAGCGGCTACGGAAAAATGGTGGAAATCGATCATGGGTTTGGCTACCGCACCCGCTATGCTCATATGCATGGATTTGCCGTACGCAAAGGACAACGTGTGCGACGCGGTGAGCTGATTGGCTATGTGGGCAACACCGGATTGTCAACTGCACCTCACCTGCATTACGAGGTGTTGATCAACGGTGTGCAGGTAAATCCGGTACATTATTTCTTCAGCGACCTGAACCCGGCCGAATACGAGAAGATCATCGAACTGGCGTCTATTGAGAACCAGTCACTCGGCATGTAGGACGAAGGCCTTACACCGAAACGTCTTATCCTGAATGTAAATCCAGAAATTTCCGGCCGGCAATTTTGAATTCTCGAAATGGAATTTGACATTGGGCCATGATGCGATATGGCGTGCTTGTCTTTGCCCTACTGAGTTCGTATGCAGCACGCACCCAGGGTTGCAGCGATGCCGGATTTTGTACGATGGGTGCAATGAAGCCAGATCAACCCTTCAACAAAAAGCTGCGATTTCAATTGAACTCGATGGAATTCAGTATGTATCGGGGCACAACACGTCTGACACCGACCATACTTGTGGCCACGGCGGATTTGAATTTCACACTCTCGCAGAAAAGCTCGCTGCAGGTGAAACTCCCCTACCAATGGGTAACCGGGCGCCTCGCCAACACCGAGGGAGCGGGGGATGTTTCCATCTGCTTTACGCGAAATTTTTTGCGTGCCGATAAGTTTTACATCACCTACTCGATCGGTGCCAAAATTCCGACCAACTCGTCCGACAAGGCAATCAACAGCCTGCCCCTGCCAATGTACTACCAAACCAGCCTGGGCACATATGATGTTGTAGGCGGCTTTTCGGTATTGTCACGCAAATGGCTGGTGGCCACCGGCATCCAGATACCCTTCGGCGAAAATGGAAACCAGTTTATCTGGAGTGCCTGGAACGGTACCGATGAAAAAAGTTATGTAGACACCTACACTCAGGGAAAAGACTTACGCCGCGGCACCGATGTAATGCTGCGTGTTGAACGAAACTTCCGCTTATCGCGATGGAATTTTTCGGTCGGCCTGCTTCCGATTTTCCGGGTCAACCGCGATGCCTTCACCAACTCGCGCGGTGTGCGCGTCATTTCGCGCGATGCGTCCGGACTGGCCATGAGCGGCATAGCCACCGCGGGCTACAGTTTCAACGTGAGAAGCCAGGTGCGCCTATTGGTCGGCCATGTGCTGGTGCAGCGAAAGCTGAATCCGGATGGTCTCACGCGCGAGCTGGTTTCTTCAATCACCTACGTGTATCGGTTCGCACTCTAACGGCATGAAGCGAATAGGTTTAATCGTTTGCATCATGATCGCCGCTGCCGGCGTATTCGCACAATCTGCCGTAGAACGGATGTTGGATTCACTGTGGATAACAGGCGAATACCAGACACTGCTGCAGCAGGCTATGCGTGTTCAACCCCCAACAGTGGCAGCCGTAATCAGACAGGCAGAAGCGCTCACGGCATTGGCCAAATTTTCATCGGCCCGGAAAATATTTGATAGCCTCGACCGACATGTACCCGAAGAATTACGCGCATCGTTTGAATCTGCACGGGCCTACTTCCAGCTAACCACAGGCCGCAGCGATCGCGCCCTGGAGCAACTACAGGCCACATGGGCCCGGGAAAAACAAAATGGACGCACACACACGGTGCAAGCCGCCCGCATACTCTCGCTGCTAAGCAACACGCTCAGCTCGCTGGGTCAATATAACGAAGCCGTTCGTCTGGGTGAGCAGGCTCTCGCGATTCGGCAAAACCTGGCATCCCTCCCACAAGAAGAACTGGCCGCCAGCTACAATGACCTCGGGCTAGTTTACAGCAAAATTGACCCCGACCGGGCCCTCGCCTATTACGATCAGGCATTGCCGCTCTACGAGTCGCTGCATGGCAGTATCCATCCAAAAATCGCCATCATCAATACCAACATGGGCTATGTGTACAACGACCTGAAACTGTATGGCGATGCGATTACCAACTTTGAGACGGCTTTGGTAATCTGGCAGAAAATTTTTCCGCAGGGTCATCCCAACGAAGCCTTCGTACGCCTCAACCTCGGGCGTATTTACGCGAAGCTGAACAACACGGATGCCACCAAAGCTTTTTATCGCCAGGCGTTGGCCCTGTACCGGAAAAGTTACGGATCCACACACCCTGACATTGCTGCCACACTGAACCAACTGGGCGTTGCCTATCTGTCGGAGTCGCAGTACGACAGCGCGTTGTCCTGTTTTCAACAGGCGCTTATCAGTAACGCACCCGGATTTACGAGTACTGACCTGATGCAATTTCCACGCGCGTCAGACTATTACAACGGGCAGGTGCTGTTGTTCTCCCTCCAGCAAAAATCCAGGGCGCTGGAAGATCGCTACTTTGGCAAAACGCTGGCGCCGCGCGACCTGACCGGAGCCATAGCCGGATTGCTGGTTTGTGACTCTCTGATCGACCGGCTCCGGCGGCACCACGAAAATCAAAGCGACAAGCTCTCGCTGAGCGCACTGGCTACAGAAGTCTATCAGGATGGTGTACGCCTGGCGAGGCTGCTGAGCGAGGTAACCCCCCGCAGTGGAGCCTACCGCGAGCTGAGTTTTTACTTTGCCGAAAAAAGTAAATCGGCCGTTTTACAGGAAGCAATTGCGGACGCCAAAGCGAAATCCTTTGCGGGAATACCGCCTGCGCTGCTTGAGCAGGAGCAAGATCTGAAAACGGCGATGACTCTCATCGCCCTGAAAATCCAAAGTAAACCCACTCCTGATGAAGAGCAACAACTGCGGCAGGAACTATTTGCGCGGAACGAAGCCTACCAGCAGTTTGTACGAAAACTTGAAACCGATTACCCGGCCTATTTCAATCTGAAGTACCGCCGTTCGTCGCCATCCGTACGCGAACTGCAACAGCGGCTGGCAAAAAATACCGCTCTGGTGAGTTATTTTCTCGAAGATGGCGGGCCCGGCAACCAGCGCCTGTATGTCTTTACCATAACGAAAAAAAAATTCCGGCTTCGGCATCACGCTGTTACCCAACCGATCAAACGTCTGCTGGCTGGCTTTCAGAACGGACTCTACTTCAGCGATGTCTCGGTTTACCGGACCACAGGAACTCGACTGAGCAAGTGGCTACGTCCGGCAGTGCCACGGTCGGTAACCGAGTTGGTCCTCATTCCAGACAGCCACTTCAGCACCTTACCTTTCGAAGCACTGCCCCGGCACCGGCGGTTTTCAACTTTTTCGAATGCC
>CANGUI010000299.1 GCA_947457025.1 Flammeovirgaceae bacterium
ATAGACTTTGTCAGAAAATCTGACCGAATTTAAGGACTCTTTGAACAACTTAAAATGTTGATTATCAAATCTTTTTCACATGTTTTCTCTAATGGCCGCCATTAGAACTTTTTCCTAATGACAATTCCGGGATAAAGGACTACCCGCTCGACATCTAAGGCAGTGTGGTTCCCCTCACAAGCCAATAGGGAATTATGCAGCCCGATCCGGCGCTGCGCCCGGATATACCATCCTTGACTACCTCCGCTACTTCTTCCGAACAAACACCAACGGAGTTCCATGCAACTGTACAATCCGACTGAAAAGTTCCTTCAGATTGAAGTACTCGGCCGGCGCATAGGTGGTTCGGCTTAAGTTCAGATTACTTGTTGCAGTAACCCGACCGTCAACTTGGGTGACATTGTACAGAAAACGCCCACCGTTCTGTGGTAAACCGTACGCTTGTTGTGCCGGCGCCTCTTGAAGGGTAAACTCAGGGGAGTATCGGAGATTCATCGATAGAATCGATTCGATCGGAGCGCCGAAATCAACCGGGTAGTTGCGTTCCCGCAGATTAAAAGGATTTTTCTCCCACCGATCAAAAAGAAAAGGATTGAAATACACAAAGTCAGCTACGTCAGTATCCGAAGACCAAACAATATCCAATTCCTCACTCAGTGGCAGGTCAACGTCGGTAGCGTTTGTGCAACGGTAATTGGTGATCGTAATCTCTGGATTTGAACTGAGTGTTTTAATATATTCATCTTCAGTAACTGATTTCTTTTTTTGGCGAGCCCGCAGGGCCTCATACCCGAATGAGAGTATAGTAACTTTAGCTTTCAGTTGTCCGTCAGCCTGTAATTGGCCGTCCATGGAGATCGATTTCCTGCTTTTTTCTTTGGATGCAAGTGAGATCCATACCGAATGCAGAGGGTTAACCGCAATTACACGCCCTTGGCCGTTCAGGCATTTAAAAGGTAACATTCCCATTGGTAGACCTGGGTATGCCGCATCAAGGAATAGTTTTTTACCGCCAACAAGCAGATACGCAACCACATAGTCGAATTCACTAAGTACCGGATATAGCTGCGTGGGTATCCCGTTTTCACGAGTTGATGCCAGTAGCGGGAAGACGGTCAACCCAATGGCCTCCATGGCCCCGATCATCGACAAGTTGATGTCAGCCACATTACCTTTTCGCTTTTCAAAAGCTTCTTTTACACCCAGCTCAGTGACATACCTTTCCTCCTCGTTCCAAAGGAAATGATGTTGAAAATAGGAAAAGAGAATTGCTGCCTTTTTCAACGAATCTGGTTCAAGGCGGGTCAGATTATCAGCCACATCAGCATATAGTTTTTTTGCCTTTTTCAGTTGATTGCCGAAGTCATCGCGCGACATCAATTCATCAACCGCACTCTCCCACGTCTTGGTGTACCTAAAAACCCTGCCATCAAACGCTTTTACATCGGTGAGCTCAAAATGCAACGCAGCCAGATAATTGCTTTTCGCCGTCATGTAATCCTCTTCCACGAAAGCAGGAATATTTATCATCGTAAATTTCAGGAGTGAACAATCTGCTTTATTGCCGCCGCCAGGAGTATAACACTCCTTTACCAACACACTCTCCTGACGGGTAAACTTCAGAGGTCCCTTTAAACTGATGTTGTAGTTGTAATTAGCTGGTATTCGGGCCCAAAAAACGGATTGCCTTTTGGGTAAATCCGACTGAAATTTCCAGGGCCAGAAATTCCAGAAAAAGGGAGATTCCAGTGTATATTTTACTTCAAAAACACTGCCTACACGAACATCCGGTAACGTAAAGGCCACCCGGTCGAAATGCTCAGAGTACCTTTCCGTCATCACTTTTTTCGGGTCAAGTTCAGTTTCCTTCATTTTACCATTTTCTAAACTCGCCGTACGGCCCTGCACCGAAATAATTTGCTGCCGGCGGTCACCATTTCTGTACAACGGTATGGAAAAATTTGCCTCTGACAAGCCTTCTTTTCTTAAAACCTTAATTTTAACATGGTACTCGAGCAAGATATTATTGTTGCCGCCATTGTCTACATACGCTTCGCCAAATTCATCCAGCACAACGGCCACAGCGGAAGTATCTGGCTCATAGCGGCTCATGTCTAATTCGACTAGCAGGGTACGGCCATACGGAAAACCATTATTGTATTGACCGTAGGTGCATAAACTGCCCGACAGCATTAAGGCAAGTAATACGACGTGAGAACGCATAGTGGTCGATATGATTCCAAAATTAGAAAAACTCGTCAATTCACTTTTGATCCCGACACGAAACATATTCCCTCACAATCCAGATGTTATTAAGCGCCCAAGCCGGCATTGCATCCGGATCTACCAACATCGAAAAATCCCCGCGGTATATTTGCCTACAGGTACAAACGAGGTTCTTCGCGACTGCCTTTCATGGCTGATCGGTGCACCATTTTAGTATTTGAATCCGAGGAGATTCCAAAAATATAGCTGATAGAGTGCCAGGCCGCTGACCAGAGTTATTATCACATAATATGTGCGGCTCCAGCTTCGGTAACGCGTATCCGGCACCAGCCGAAAACATGCATACGCCATGAACAACGTTATGATCATCATGGTCAGCGGCAAGACTAACAGGACCTTCACCGAAACCAAAATACCAAACAGAAAATTGGCAGGTTCACTCAGCACAGCAGATACTCCTGCCACGAAAATCAGCCATATGCAGTAATTGCTCCACGCAAATACCTTGGCTAAAAGCGGTAAAGACTGGCGGGTGCGTAGCAGCGGCTGGTACCCTCTTCGTATGTAAAATGTGATGGGCCAGAAAAGTAACGTGAGTAACGCCATTACGAATATAAAAAGAAACGTGAACAGTTGCATATCGGGTGAGTACCAGCCGTAGACCTTGTTGAAGACTACAATCGGTAAGTCACCAAAAAAAAGCTTCGTTATTTTCCCATTCTTTTTTTCGAACGCGATAGTGCGCGAAGACCTGGCTTCGCGAAAGAGCATACTGTCGAGCGGAACATAGTAGTTGATATCCACCCCTCGCTGTATCCGCAAACGGTTCGAGTCAGCAATGGAAATTCGGACGGATGAAAGCAGCGACACTACTTTAGTAAAATCCCGGTGCGGGTGTCGATTGCTCAGGTATACACCGGCAAACTGACTGAGGTGTTCCCGGCCGAGTTGAACGGTTTGCGCCGGCGTTTGCTCGGGAAAGTAGTGATCCGTGAACTCCTCCAGAATCTGATTTCCCAATCCAGCCCCTTTGTTAGTATTGGTAGAAACAAACAATCCGATTTGCTGCGCGGGGAATACCGCAAGGAGAGAATGAAATAACAGTGTAGCCCCACCATGACCGATGATCTCTACTCCGTTTTGGGAAATGTCTACAAGCCCATGCCGCATGGGATTGACATGCGGGTGGTGGCGGTGCAGCGGTGCCAACATCTGCCTCCAGGTAATGCTGTCGAGCAGGCGGAAGGGAGC
>CANGUI010000300.1 GCA_947457025.1 Flammeovirgaceae bacterium
CAGGCCAGCGCGCCCATGTGGCGCGCCTGCGGACTGATGTTGGGTACGAAGCGGGCATTCGGGTGTTGCAACACCGCCTGACATTTCGCGGACCCATCGCCAAAGAAATACACGGGACCTTGTTGCAGAAACTCGTGAAAAGAGCTGGAGTCGATGATGCGAGCGCCCACCGGCATTACTTCACGGCCCGCGTGGTTGTAAACGTTGCAGTACACCTCCATTCTGCGTGCATCGATCATGGGGCAAAAGTGACACGGGTCTTGGTCTTTGCGGGCCAGCATTTCCTGCACTAAAATTTCGAGTGTGCTGACTGCCAGCAGGGGCAGGCCGAGCGCATAGCAAATGCCTTTCGCTGTGGCAACACCAATACGCAGGCCGGTGTAGGAGCCTGGTCCTGCTGACACCGCAACTGCCTGAAGGTCGGACCGGTGGATGCCTGCGGCGTGCATGGCCTGATCAACCAGAGGCATCAACTGTGAGGAGGCCGCCTGCGGCAGATGAGTGCCAGCTTCACCCACACATGTGCCGGTGTGATGCACGGCTACTGACGTGATGCCAGTGGCGCATTCCAGGCTGAGGATCGTGGCCATTATTTTTGCTTGGGGGCGAGCACGTGGCGGTATGCCTCTGGTGCGCGGAGCATCTGCTGGGCGGCAATAACCACGGGGTCGCGCTCAATGGTAACTTCAGTTTGACCCGCCTGAAGCTGGTAGTGAAAGGCGATCTCTTTTTCGAGTTGCTCCACAATTTCAAATTTGAAACGTTGCAGGTCGTCTTTGCGGGTGGCCAGCACTTTTGACTGGAGTTGTTGGAGGGATTCTTTGAGGTCTGGGTAGATGCGATCGGTTTTTGCCGCTGCCACAAGTTGTTCGGTTTGCTTGTCGATTTCCGTTTCATAATCAAAGGGCTGCGTTTTGATCCAGGCAACAAACTCAGCGTAGTCGGCATCCGAAAGACGGAAATTCCGGAGGGAGGCGGGCTGAGGCTTTGCGGCACAATAGCGTGTGGCATATTCAAAGAGCCAACCCTCATTGACGAGTTCAATGGTAACCGGTGCCAAGTCGGCCACCTCTACTTTAACATCGGGGTCGAGGCCGCCGCCATCGTACACGGTGCGACCACCCTTGGTGCGGAAAGCAGTTTTCAGCGAATCAGCCATTTTATCAACTGATCCGTCGGACTTCCGGTGCGCATAATCCAGCGCCTGAATACAGCGGCCGCTGGGGATATAATATTTGGCCGTGGTGACTTTAAGTTGGGCGTTATAAGCCAGGTCGCGTGTTGTTTGAACAAGGCCTTTACCGAAGGTACGTTGCCCCACCAGTAAGCCGCGGTCGTAATCCTGAATGGCCCCAGCTACAATCTCGGATGCGGAGGCACTGTTGCCGCTGACCAGCACGGCAATGGGAATTTCTGTATCCGTGGGGTTATTGAGCGTTCGATATGTTTTGTTCCAGTCGGTAACCTTACCTCGGGTGCTCACGATATCACTCCCTTTGGGCAAAAACACATTGGCGATGTTAACGGCTTCGTTGAGCAGCCCACCCGGATTGTCGCGCAGGTCGAGCAACAGCCGTGTGGCCCCCTGTTGTTTCAGGCTCTGTACCACCGCTTCTACCTCTTTGCCGGCACCGGGAGTAAATTCATCCAGTTTGAGATAGCCGGTTTGTTTATCGAGGAGGCCTGCGTACACCACGTTTTTTACTTTGATCCGTTGGCGCGTGAGGGTAAAGCGGAGGGGTTCGCGGGCGCCGGTTCGTTTTACCACCACCACGACGGTTGTTTCGGGTTTGCCTTTGAGCAACTTACTGATGTCTTGCGTGGGTTTACCCTGCACATCAATGCCGTCAACGGAAAGAAACTCATCGCCCACCCGAATGCCGGCCCGTTGCGCGGGAAAGCCGAGGTAGGGATTGGTTACCACTGTTTTTTTATTCACAACGCCAATGAGGGCGCCAATGCCGGCATACTCGCCAGTGGTTTGGATGCTGAAGGCTTCCAGTTCCTCTTCCGGAATGTAAACCGTGTACGGATCCAGTGATTCGAGCATGCCATCGATACCGGTGCGAATGAGTTTCGAGGGATCAACTTCATCCACATAATAGAGGTTTACTTCTTTAAAAAGCGTGGTGAAGATGTCCAGGTTCCTGGCGATGTCAAAATAACGTTCGCCGGGGCCTCGAAAGGCCCATACGGCTATGGTGGTGAGCGCCAGAAATCCGATTACGCGTAGCGATCGCTTCATACCTGGGTTTGTGCTATTTTTTCTAGTGTTCGCACGAGGCTTTTGCGGATGATGTCAAAGGGTGCCAATTCTGTTCCAATATACACAAATGCTATTTGGCGCGACAGCCCCGGCATCGGGGTGAGCTTGTTGAGGCGGTATGCTTCGCGCATTCGTCGCTTGAGTGTGTTGCGGTCAACGGCGCGCCGGAAGTGGCGCTTGGGTACCGAAAACAATACCTGATCAGGCGTGGGTGTTTTCGCTTGGTGGAGGGTGTGGATCACCCGCAAGGGATAAACAAAAACTACCGACCCCTGCCGGAAGAGGAGTTCGATTTCTTTTTCACGGCAGAGCCGCTCGGATTTTGTCAGAACGAATTTCCCCATCGCAAGACAAAGTTAGCGATCGGGGCAGGAGCCGCTATTTCTTTTTGAAGGTAGTTTCGTCTGAAACGGTGAGTTTCTTTCTGCCCTTTTTTCTGCGGGAGGCCAATACGCGCCGGCCGTTATGCGAGGCCATGCGCTCACGGAAGCCATGCTTATTCTTTCTCTTTCTGCGGGATGGTTGGTACGTACGCTTCATAATGCAATCCGATTAACCCTTTCGGTAAAAAGGGCTGCAAAGATGGACAGGATAATTGGTTTTTGCAAAACCTCCGCCCAAAGCCTACGATTGTGCAGAAAATGGGCAAAACGGGCAGAAAATGCGGTAAATCTGCCCTTTAGCGGGCGGCCTTCAGCGCTCCTGCCTGTTCCACTCGTAAACCTTTTCTGCCATATCAATGAGCAACTCCGGATCCTTCTCGAGGGCGTTGCCGACCACCAACAGGTCTGCGCCAGCCTGCAGTGCCTGGAGGGCTTTCTCTCCGGTATTGATGCCGCCGCCCACCAGCAGGGGGCAATCAACTACTTTGCGCACCGTACTGATCATCTTGGCACTTATTTCCCGCTCGGCACCGCTGCCCGCATCGAGGTAAATCAGTTGGAGGCCCAGCATTTCACCCGCCATGGCCGTACATGCGGCCAGCGTGTGCTTATCTTCCGGAATCGGGGTGGTGTTACTGATGTAGGCAACGGATGTCAGCTTGCCGGAGTTGATCAGGATGTAACCGGTGGGCAGCACTTCGAGGCAACTACTGCGGATGATGGGTGCGGCATGCACATGCTGCCCAATTAGAAGATCGGGGTTGCGCCCGGAGATAAGCGACAAGAACAAGATAGCATCTGCCCGACTA
>CANGUI010000301.1 GCA_947457025.1 Flammeovirgaceae bacterium
AAGATCATGAACAACCACCGAGATGATCGTAGTCCGCCCATGTGGCGCAGATCCTGAGCATTCAGATCCGGTTGTTTGTGTTGGTAATGATGGATGATCAGGCCTGCCACCAAAAATAATCCTGATTTGAAGTAGGCGTGAGTCAGCAAATGCATCAGGCCGGCATCAACGGCACCCGTCGCCATGGTGGCAATCATTAACCCGAGTTGTGAAAGCGTTGAGTACGCCAGGATCTTTTTCAGATCGGTAGACACCAGGGCTTGATATCCGCCCAGACAGGCTGTTAGCAAACCGGCCACCAGAAACAGCGTGTGAACGGCGGGAGCAAGCAGCGGAAATATACGTCCATACAGCACAACACCGGCGGCTACCAGAGTAGCTGCATGCAGCAGAGCTGATACCGGAGTGGGGCCTTCCATGGCATCCGGCAGCCAGGAATGGAGCGGCCATTGCGCGCTCTTGGCGGCGATGGCGACAAAAAATAAGATCCCAGGGAGAAGTGCTGCGGATGTGTTGCCACTGGCGAGCAGTTCACTGAGGTGAAAGCTGCCCGACGCGGCAAACACCAGTAACAGGGCAGCCAGTAGAGCGGCATCGCCCACTTTATTGATGATGAATGCTTTGGTAGCAGCGGCTGCAGCGGCAGGTTTCTCGCGCCAGAATCCAATCAGCAGGTAGGAGCAGAATCCCATGAGTTCCCAAAAACAAAACAACACGAGCAGGTGATCACTGATCAGCAGCCCGGTCATGGTGACTGTAAAAAAATTCAGCGTTGCAAAATACCGCTTCCTGTTTTGGGTGATGTAGGTGATCGAAAACAGGTGAACGGCAAACGACACGAAGCACATGGCAGCTAACAGCATGGCGCCATAAGGCGTCAGAAGCAGGTGCCATTCCATATGCAAGGTGCCGATCTGCCACCAGCCGATACTCCACGAGAACGGAGCACCGCCTGCAAGCACTAAAGCTATGGATGCCAGCCAGGTAAGGCCGGCCAGCACAGTCGAGACGAGCCCCACGGTTTTCTCGGATGCGAAACTCAGCGCCCACCCGGCTGACAAGAGCGGGAGTACAAGGACCCATACGAGGTAACTGTTCTCCATTAGTTTTCATTGAGGTCGGCAACCTGATCCGGCACCGATACCTGATAGTGCTGATATACCTGCACAATCAGGGCGATGCCTACGGCTGCCTCGCAAACGGCTACAACGATGACAAACAAAGCAAAGATCTCGCCTTGCAGTGCATCAGGGTACAGACGGCCAAAAGCTACCCAGTTCATGTTGGCGCCGTTCAGCATCAATTCCAGTCCCATCAGCATTAGGATCAGGTTACGCCTGCACACCACGATTGCCAGCCCGGTTGAAAAAAGGAATGCCCCCAGCAGCAGCAGCCATTGAAAACTGTCAGGCATGGGGGCGGATTTTAGAGATCGCACGAAAACTGGCTGCCACTAAACTCACCAACAGCAGCAATCCGGCCAATTCAAAAGCATACGAGTACTGGGTAAACAGCAACACGCCCAATTGGCGGATGTATCCGGAGTTCTCGGCAGGAGCAGGTTGTATGTAGTTCGTTTGAACCACGATCCGGGCAAGCAGAAAAAAGAGACCACCGCCGGACGCGAGTGCCAACCACCGGTTTCGGGAGGGAGCGGATTCGGGTTTGCCGGCCAGTCGGGTGGTGAGCATGATACCAAAGATGACGACTACAATGATGCCGCCGGCGTAGATCAAAATCTGCGTGACAGCCAGAAACTCAGCGGCTACGAGAATAAAAATTGCGGCCATACATAACAGGCAGGCAAGCAGAGCGAGCGCGGCGTGGAACACATCGCGAATGAAAAGCAACCCAAGGGCAGCGGCAGCAGCGCCGAGGGTGAATCCGTAAAGGGCCCACTCATTCATCGTGCGGCGGATTGGCAGGCGGTATCATCGGCCGTGGTTTCACTTGCGGTTTGGCGGCAGCCGGACGGGACGGCCCTACCACCGTTTTGGATGCGGCTTTTTCAGTTTCGTGTCGTGCCCAGGCGTCTTTCCTGGCTTCAATCTCCGGCTGTGTTAAAGTGGCAAACGGGATATTGTGGTGGCGAATATCAAAAGTACTGAAGTCGTATTCTTTGGTCATCGTCAGGCATTCGGTGGGGCACACCGTTGTGCAAAGACCGCAAAAACAACATTTGCCCATGTCAATGTTAAATGTGGCGGCATAGATCCGTTTGGGCGTGCCGTCCGAGGTGCGTCCGAATTCCTCCGGAGATTTGACGGGCTCAATTTCGATGCAGTCTACCGGACAAACCTGGGCACACTTATCGCATACAATGCAGTCATCCATTTCGTTGTGCAACTGGTACCGGCCAACATCGGGAACCGGAATCTGAACATGCGGGTAGGTGACGGTAGCGATGCCATCGGTCTGCTCAAAGTAGTTGCTCTCGCGGATGTTGAAGTGGGGGTTGCTCTTCCGGGATTTCCACAACTGGCGCCAGGTGAGTGAAAGCCCGTGCGCCAGTGTGGCTGTGGCGGAAAAAAAATGCGTAAAATAGGAACGCGGTGAAGCCATGGAATCTCCACAAATATAGCAGGTCGGGCGTTAACCGCGATCAGGCTTTTTTCAGGGTAAAAAAGAAAGTGGTGCCCTTTCCCGCCTGGCTGTCCATCCAGATTTTTCCGCCGTTGCGTTCAACAAATTCTTTACAGAGAATAAGGCCAAGACCGGTTCCTTTTTCATTCGCCGTGCCGCGGGTGCTGTAGGTACTACTCTTGTCGAAGATTAGTTTTTGCATGTCGGGCTGGATGCCCACGCCCGTATCGCGCACCGAAATGCACCACATTGGGAGAGTGTCGGCAATGCCGATGGAGATCGTGCCGCCCGCGTCGGTGAATTTGATGGCATTCATGATCAGGTTCCGGAAGACCAAATTGGTCATGTTTGGATCGGCAAGGGCCATGCAGCCTGGTGGAATGTTGTTTACAAATTCCATCCGTTTGGGGTGCAGCGAGGTTGCAAGTTGAAAGTTCTCCTCAACCATCTGCCGGATGTCGAACTTCTCCTCCACGATCCGCAACTTGTCCATCTGCAACAGGGCCCAGTCGAGCAGGTTGTCGATGAGTTTGCGGGTTTGATCAAACTGGGCACGCAGTGCTTTGGTGACGTGCGGAAACTCATGAGGGTGGATGGCGCCATGCTCGGTTAAATTAAGAATGCCGGCCAGGGCATTCATGGGCGAACGCAGGTCGTGCGAGATGATGGAGAAAAATTTGTCTTTGACTTTGTTGAGCTCTTCCAGCTCTTCCGAACGGGCCACCGTTTCTTCCTGGAGTTGTTGAAGCAGTTTATTCACCCGGGCTTTGCGCCGGCTGCTGCGGTAGAGCGTGAACAGCAGCACGGTGGAAAGGGCGGCCACCACTACCAGAATGTTGCGGACGACCTCTTCGCGCTCCAGC
>CANGUI010000302.1 GCA_947457025.1 Flammeovirgaceae bacterium
ATCAGGAAAACCATTACCTTGACGAGGCCGACGTGCTTCATCTGCTAACAAAAGCGAATCCGCACATCCGTGGTCTCGCTTTTGACCAGATCAACTTTAAACAGATTGAAACACGGCTCGAGTACGACCGCCACATTCACGATGCCCAGGCGTACAAAGACCTCAAAGGAAATCTAGTTGTCCGGGTAGCTTTACGAAGGCCGGTAGCCCGGATTGTACAGGCCGACGCTCCGGATGCCTACGTTGCACACGATGGCGTAATCATGGGTGTGGCCGACAACTATAATTCACGTGTGCTCCTGATTAGTGGTCCCTTTGCTGCCCGGCTGGCCCAGGCCCAAAACGTGCAGGACGTCCCCGGAGGTGATCAGCTCCTGCGCATGATCGAATACATCCGGCAGGATCGCTTCTGGAATGCTCAGATTGCCCAGGTGGATATCGCAGCAGATGGTAAAATTATCCTCTTCCCCCAGGTTACCGGCCAACGTGTGGAGTTTGGACGTCCGGATGACTTCGAAGAGAAACTGCGCAAACTGATGATTTTTTATAAGGAGATTTTGCCCCAGCGCGGCTGGACCCGCTATTCGCGCGTGAATCTGGAATACGACGGACAAATAATTGCAGAATGAAAACGACAACCACTAACCATATCGAATCATGGAAAACGAGAAAATAATTGTAGGACTCGACATCGGCACAACGAAAATATGTGCCATTGTTGGACGGAAAAACGAGTTTGGCAAACTGGAAGTACTTGGCATGGGTAAAGCCGAATCTGAGGGTGTCATCAAGGGAATTGTGACCAACATCGACAAGACAGTGGTAGCAATTGAAAAGGCCATCAAGGAGGCAAGCGATATGTCGGGTATCGACATTCGCGTGGTCAATGTAGGCATTGCAGGCCAGCACATTAAAAGTTCCATTCACCACGGTAGCATCACCCGTCTGTCGACCGATGATGAAATCAGCATTGAAGACATCAACCGCCTGACAGATGACATGCACCGGATTGTGATACCGCCGGGCAGCGAGATCATCCACGTGATGCCGCAAGACTACACGGTAGACTATGAGGAAGGAATCAAAGATCCGGTCGGTATGAGCGGGATCAAACTGGAGGCCGATTTCCACATCATCACCGCCCAAACCAGTGCCATTAACAACATCAACAAGTGTGTCAGGAGAGGAAACCTCGATATAGAAGATTTAATCCTTGAACCGCTGGCATCCAGCCTCGCGGTACTCAGTGAAGAGGAGAAAGAGGCGGGTGTATGTTTGATTGATATTGGTGGCGGCACGACCGACATTGCGATTTTTTACGATAGCATCATTCGCCATACCGCCGTGATTCCGTTTGGCGGCAACATCGTTACAACCGATATTCAGCAGGGGTTACAGGTGATGAATAAACAAGCGGAGCAGCTGAAAACGAGATTCGGAAAAGCCATCAGCGAAGAGGCAAGCCCCAATGAAATCGTATCCATCCCAGGTATTCGCAACCGTACGGCGAAAGAAATCTCAGTCAAGAATCTTTCCAACATCATTCAGGCGCGGATGGAGGAAATCATTGAAATGGCGCACACGGAGATCATCAACTCGGGTTTTGAAAACCGTTTGGCCGGAGGCATCGTCATCACCGGTGGCGGCGCTCTGCTCAGCAATCTGAAACAGTTGGTGGAGTACATGACCGGCATGGATGCCCGCATCGGATACCCGAACGAACACCTCGGTAAGAGCAAACTGGATTCAATCAAAAGCCCGATGTATGCAACTGCCGTAGGCCTCGTTTTGTCGGGCTTCAGGTCGCTTGATGAACGCAAAGACCGATGGGAGGATCAGGTACGACAGCACCAAAAAGTACCAGTCAAAGCCAAAAAGACGAATCCGGCCTCTGACTTTTTTACAAGCATCATCCAGAAAACAAAGGGCATTCTGATTGATGACCTTGGTGATAAAAACGAATACTGAAAAACCAGAAACAACCACTAAATATTATATCATGTTTGAACCAGGAGCTTACAAATTTGACATCCCCAAGCACCACAAATCGATTATCAAAGTAATCGGTGTGGGTGGTGGGGGAAGTAACGCGGTAAATCACATGTACCGGCTCGGCATCAAAGACGTGGAGTTTGTTGTTGCCAACACCGACGTTCAGGCGCTCAACAGCAGCCCGGTGCCTCACAAGTTACAGTTGGGCGTAAACCTGACGGAGGGGCTTGGGTGCGGCGCTAACCCTGAGGTGGGGAGGGCGGCAGCCATGGAGAGCAAAGATCAGATACGCGAAATGCTGCACGGCACGAAAATGGTTTTCGTCACCGCCGGCATGGGCGGTGGAACCGGTACTGGTGCGGCACCCGTTATTGCCAAGATTGCCAAGGATATGGATATCCTTACCGTTGGCATCATCACGGTGCCATTCAGTTGGGAAGGAAAAAAGAAAATCGCTCAGGCACAAACAGGTGTGGAGGCGCTGCGGGCCGGTTGCGATACCGTGCTTGTGATCCTGAATGATAAACTCCGTGAAATCTATGGCAACCTGGCCATCGGCAAGGCTTTTGGTGAGGCCGATACGGTGCTGACCACAGCGGCCAAAGGTATTGCCGAGATTATCACTCTTGCCGGCTATGTCAATGTCGATTTTCAGGATGTGCGCACCGTGATGTGGAATGCCGGAGCAGCCGTGATGGGATCGGCTGAAACGCGCGGTGACGGACGCGCAATTCAGGCGGCTCAGCAGGCGCTCGCTTCGCCGTTGCTCGACAACCGCGACATAATGGGAGCCAAGAAAATTCTGCTTTCCATCATCAGTGGCGAAGAAGCCGAACTGCAAATGGATGAACTCAGCCTGATCACGGAGTACATTCAGGAGCAGGCGGGAGATGAAGCGGAAGTAATTTTCGGTCACGGTGTAGATGCGCACCTCGGAGACCGAATCCGCGTAACCGTCATTGCTACAGGCTTCCGGGCCGAAAGCAGGGCACCTAAAAAAGCGGATGAGAAAAAAGTACTCGATCTCGATAAGAACCAGATTCCGCTCTTTGGTCCTGTTGACAATTCAGTAAATCAACGGGGTGATGATCTCGTATTAAAAGTGAATGTCGTGGAACCCAAGCCGATTCCGGCCCCGCTGCCGCCCGTGGAAGAGCCGGCACAAGAGGAGGAGCCTGTGTTTGTGCCCATCGCCAAGTCCGGAATTCCGGTTGACGAGCCACGCCCGACTCCTTGCGAGCCGGAAACTTTCCTGAACCGGTTCGGGCAGGAAGATGAAGACGGCGAAGACGGTCTGTTTTCAAACCAGGAAGATGAATTTGAACTCGGACGTGAGGTGGCTGCTGATCAGGTCTTGAATGAGGAGGGTCTGCTGGAAATGCGTCGTACGAAAGAACGCCTGGAGCAGCAAGCCAAAGATCGCCGGGATAAACTTAAAGCA
>CANGUI010000303.1 GCA_947457025.1 Flammeovirgaceae bacterium
GAACAAGCGGAAAAGTTCTGGCCGATTTACCGTGAATTCTCCCTTGAGCGCAGAAAACTGGGGGAGGAACTGCGCGACGCGCAACGGCAGATTGATCCGAAAAATCCGGACCCCAAAAAGCAACAAGACCTGCTTGATCTGGGCCTGCGGCTCAAAGAACGTGAGCTGAAACTCGAAAAAGATTATTCCGGCCGCCTGCGTGAAGTTATTTCTGCCCAGCAGATGCTAAACCTGCGAAAGGCCGAAGGTGACTTCCGCAACATGCTCATGCAGCAAATCCAGCAGCGCAGAGATGTACAACAACGGCGCGAACAGTTCCGGGAAAACCAACGGCTGCGCCAACGCAATCCAAATTGATTATCCGGTACCTGCTGCTCTCAATTTCAATCGCCTGCTGGTGGCCTTCCCGGGCCCAGCAGGCCGATTCTGTTTTGCTACGTGCCGATCCCATCATTGCTGAACTTGATTCCATTCTTAACTCGCCGGACTCTACGGCGTTTTTGGCGTTAATGGACAGCCTGTTCACAAAAGGCGGCATCAAAGATCAATCGCAACTCGCGCTCCGCCTCGGCTACAACAGCAACATCGCCTCTACCTCCCGCACGCTGCAAATCGGGCAGTTCGGGTTGTCGCCCGGCGTATCGTACTTCCACAAAAGCGGAGCCTATGCAGACTTGTCTGCCTACTGGAGCCGGGAGTTTTCACCGGCTTACTACCTGACTGTGGCCAGCGCTGGCTACCTGGGTTTTTTTGGAAAGCGCTACACCCTGATGGCCGAATACAGTCATTTTTTCTACAAGCAAAACAACGATTCACTTTCGTTTACGCCCTACACAAACAGCATCGGGATAAGTAATTTCTGGGATGTCAAGCCGGTGCTTTTCCGTTTCGATTACGTCTTCTTTTTTGGCGCACAATCAGCCCATCGCCTCACCCCATCCATCGGGCTCAACCTGGTGAAACGCAATTGGGGTCGCATCAAACGGCTGGCCTGTATGCCCACCTACGGATTGATGATGGGCAGCGAGACCATTATCACTTATGAGTTTTATGCTGACTGGCGACAAAGGTCTTTTGCCAACCAGATCCGTGAACAACTCAATCGCCCCTTGTTGCCACTCTTTTATGAAGTGCGCACGCGCGCTTTCGGTGTAATGAACCACGCGTTTTCAATACCGGTATCGATATCTGTCGGTCCGTGGTCATTTCTGCTCAATTACAGCTACAACATCCCCCGCGCTTTACCCGGGGAGACACTCACGCTGAGCAACGCCGGTTTTCTGGCACTCAACATCACCCGCTATATTAATTTGTAAAGGCTCGTTGCATCATCGGGCCCGTTTCAATACTTTTCGAATACAAAATCAAGATCATGCGAAGCCTCAGCCTGCTACTGGTATGCACCGTAACTACTACTCTGGCACAAAATTACCGTTGGCAACAGCGGGTAGAGTACACCATGAACGTGGCGCTGGATGTTACCACACACCGCCTCACGGGCAATCAACAACTGGTGTATTTCAATAATTCGCCAGACACATTGCAGAAAGTGTATTACCATCTGTATTTCAATGCCTTTCAACCCGGAAGCATGATGGATGTGCGATCGCGCACGATCAGCGACCCTGATCCACGCGTAGGCAAACGAATCGCAGCGTTGAAGCCGGATGAAATCGGCTACCAGAAAATCATTCGTCTTACCCAAGACGGGCTGCCCGTGAAGACGACCATCACCGGTACTGTCATGGAGGTGGCACTGGCCCGGCCGCTACTGCCGCAGACCAAAACGTTATTTACCCTGGAATTCGAAGCGCAAGTGCCGGTGCAAATCCGCCGAAGCGGCCGCAATAACCGGGAGGGAATTGCCTACTCCATGACCCAATGGTATCCCAAAATGGCCGAATATGATCATCAGGGTTGGCACAACTATCCCTACGTGGCCCGCGAGTTTCACCAAGTATGGGGTGACTTTGATGTAAAGATTACGATTGATCCCACTTTTGTCGTGGCGGGCACCGGGAAACTCCAGAATCCGGAACAAATCGGTCATGGCTATGAGCCAAAAGGAACGAAGGTCAGCCGGCCGGCTGGTGCCCTCACCTGGCATTTCAAAGCCAAAGACGTGATCGACTTCGCGTGGGCCGCAGATCCCGACTACCAGCATGATCAAGTCAAAACAAAAGACGGGGTAACCCTGCATTTCTTCTATCAGAAAAATAAAAAGACAGAGCCGGTCTGGAGCCAGCTCCCCGCCATCGGCAGCAGTGCCTTCCAGTTTCTCAGTGATACATTTGGGAAGTACTCCTTCGACACCTACTCCGTGATACAGGGCGGTGACGGTGGTATGGAGTATCCTATGTGTACGCTCATTCTGGGTGAAGGCTCGCTGGAAGGCGTGGCAGGTACCATGATTCATGAAATGGCTCACAGTTGGTATCAGATGGCGCTGGCCACAAATGAGTCTTTGTACGCGTGGATGGATGAAGGCTTCACGGTTTATGCAAGTAATGAAGCCGAGGCATTTGTCTTCGGCACAAAGGATCCCCATCGCTACCTGAACCGGAGTTATATTGGGCGTGTGAGCCAAAATCTGTTCGAGTTACCCAGCCAACACTCCGACCACTTCACCACCAACACCGGCTACACCACAGGCAGCTACACAGCCGGTGCACTGGTGTTAAATCAGTTAAAATACCTGGTTGGGACGGAAAATTTTTATAAAGGCATGCGGTACTATTACAACACCTGGAAGATGCGCCATCCAGAACCTATTGACTTTATTCGCTGCATGGAAAAAGTGTCGGGTCTGCAGCTCACCTGGTTTTTGCGGTATTTCATCTACACGACCAAAAGAATCGACTATGCAGTGGCCAACGTTGAAGACCGGGGCGATAGTACCTACATCACGCTCGCACGTTTAGGCGAAATACCCATGCCCGTTGATTTGGTCATCCAATACCCCGGCGGCCGTCGCGAGCAAATTTATATTCCGATGAACGAACTGATGGGCAGCAAGCCTGCCGAGCGTGGAGAAACGCGAGACGTCATGCCCACGTGGAACTGGGTAGCTCCTACCTATTTGATCAAGCGTAAAAAAAGTCAGAGTTCGATTGAATCAGTTGAAATTGATCCGCTGGAGTTTTTACCCGATATCAATCGAAAGAACAATAAATGGCCTGCAGACCCAGGTGAAACGAAACAGGAACGGGAATGATCCTTAATTTCATCTGGGTTGGTTTTTTCCTCATTGCATTTGCTATAGCCCTCGCCAAGTTGGTTTTGGGCGGCGACATGGAAATATTTCCCGCCATGCTCAGCAGCACCTTCGATATGGCCAAAACCGGATTCGAAATCTCGCTGTACCTCACCGGCGTGATGGCCCTTTGGCTGGGAATTATGAAGATCGGTGAAAAGGGTGGTATTGTGGC
>CANGUI010000304.1 GCA_947457025.1 Flammeovirgaceae bacterium
TAACATAATGCGAACGCTGCGTGAGTTCGAGGTGCTCGCGCCTGAAGTTCCAACCGATGTTCATCAACTCCACGGCATCCAGCGCACTGCGACCGCGCCAGGGAGCGCCTGCCGCATGGGCGGCAGAACCTTCAAAATTAAAGCGGACGGAAACGAGCCCATTGTAGCCGGCATCCCCATAGCCAACACCGAGATTGTTTGCCACGTGGGTAAAGATGCAGGCATCCACATCTTTGAAATAGCCTGCACGGATGTAGAAAGCCTTAGTGCCGACCAACTCCTCGGCAATGCCAGGCCACAGCATCAACGTGCCCGAGATTTTCTCGCGCTCCATGATTTTTTTTAGCGCCAGTGCCGAAATGATGTTGAGCGCCTGACCGGAGTTGTGCCCTTCGCCATGTCCGGGCGCACCCGCTACAATCGGGTCGTGATAGGCAACCCCCGGCTTTTGCGACGCCTTGGGAATGCAATCCACATCCGATCCCAGCGCAATCACCGGCTTGCCCGATCCGTTACTCCAGCGGGCAATCCACGCGGTAGGAACCCCCGCTACACCACGTTCCACTTTAAAACCCTGCTTTTCTAGCAGCGTGGTGAGGTAGTTAAACGTCTCCCACTCTTGAAATCCGAGTTCGGAGAAACTAAACAGCATGTCGTTGATTTGCTGGCCGAGCACAGCGTTCTTTTCCACTTCCGCGGCTGCTTCGGTTTTGAGTTTTTCAAGTTTGTTTACTTCAGGCTGGGCAACGGCGGCCAGGGCTATAGCCAGATATAAAACAGTAAGGATCTGCTTCATGGGTTCAGGTGTTAGGTTTGGGTGCCAGCAAGATAGGAAATGAAAACGCGGATTTCATAGCATTTTTTACCAGCAAATGCCAATTTGAAAAATCTGCTGTTTGCCCTCGAAACCCATTTGCGAGGCACCTTCAACCCAGCCTCAATTTCAGAGAAACCGGCAACCCGCAACCTCAACATGCAAATAGTTGTAGCCGGTCGCGGTCAGCTCCTTCTAACGAAAGAACTCTCACAAAATCGGCATCATGCGCGGATCGCAGATACCTGTTCGAAAGTAACCTGTTGCTAACTACGAATGGCCACAGCGCCCTTACCGTAGTCATCATACCAGGATCAGCCCAAGTCGTTATAGTAGGGTACGAAACCAGTGAAACCGTATTTCCAAAGTCAATAGAATTCAAGCTGACAATACAACGCGATGTCTTTGGCTAAAGCCAAAAGCACTACTCGCGAAATTCATCATCCGTCACCAATCCAACAAAGCAACCAGATCAAACCTCAAACGGTGCAACAGGTTCGCACACAGCGGTTTGGCCACCCCCTGCTCTTCCTGATGCGATAGACGCGCAATCCACCGCATGAAGGTGCACCTCAGAAAAAAAAGCAGCGCGATAAGAATCTATTTTTTGATCACGTGGCGATAGACCTTTGCCTTCCTGCGATTTATTCCGGCAATTACATACGCCGTGTCTCCCGCTGTGTAAAGCAGAGATTCAACCTGACCATCCAGCAGTATACCGCTTCTGCTGGGTGGTAAAACCGAAAATCTAGCAGCGCCACCCAGCAGGATGATGCCTTTGTTGCCATTGTAATAACCGGTGGAAACGTCAAACGTAAAATCATTACCTCCCAGAAGTACATCCGGATAACCATCTGCGTTGAAATCCCGTACCAGCATGGACTTTATGGGTGAGGTCTGGACCGCCTCCGGCAATTCCTGCCACTTGAAAGATCCCTTTTCATTCCAAAGCACATAACTCCGGGTGGTATTTACCGAAACGTGATAGGCAATCGTATCCTGATGGATAATGTCCTTTGCCGGTGCATAACTAAAATCCGTATAGCTGATAAAGCTCTTTCTGAAAAAAGGAGACTGTGCGGCCAACTCATCCAGGTAATTAACCAAATACTCCTGCATTTCGCCCTTCTTGTCCTTCCAGTATGAGGTCGTTACCGGATCAATAAATCCATTCTTATCGAGATCAACGGCATAGGCCCTTATCGGATATTTCCCGGAGATGGTAAACCGGTGGTTAAGTCCAAGGTTCCCGGCAATGAAATCCATATCGCCGTCCTGATCAAAATCACCCGACTTCAAACACGACCAAAAACCATGGTTGTCTGACTTACCCGGTAATTTCGCCAAATCCAGCTTCTTTCCTCCTTTATTCTTTAAAAGGGCAAGGGTATTCCACTCACGGGCAATTACCAGATCTTCCCAACCGTCATTGTCAACATCAGCCCAGATCGCATCGGTCACCATTCC
The DNA here is from genome assembly GCA_947457025.1 of Flammeovirgaceae bacterium. Lineage (GTDB taxonomy): Bacteria > Bacteroidota > Bacteroidia > Cytophagales > Cyclobacteriaceae > ELB16-189. The sequence goes on from CANGUI010000304.1 coordinate 2,282, forward strand.
GGCATCCCAGACCAGATCTTTTCGTTGTGTCAGTTTCCCTTTCTCATTTACCAGTATGTACGAACTGTCTGACTTCGGAAAAGCAAATTGTTTTACCCGACTTCCGACAAACACATCAACATCTCCATCGTGATCAAAATCGAAAGGGCGGGCTACTTCGGATTGGAACGCCCGTAACGGTAGTTTAATAGCCGAAAAAGTACCTCCTTTGTTCTCGTACAGGTGATGCTGACGACCTTCCTCCTTCTCACTCAGGTAATCACCCGACAGGATAATCAAATCTTCATCACCATCAAGATCGAAATCTGCGGCCTGAATGTCACTTTCCTGTGCGTTCTTCATTCCACTTAAACCGGGAATTTCCGTTACCTGAAACGTACTTCCTGTTTTCAGAAATACCTGAGTGGGTCCGGTGTTCGTTGCCCCAACAACAAGATCCTTTTCACCATCACCGTTTATATCCGCCATGCCGATGCACGGTCCGACCATAGAAAATTTATGTGGGATGATGTACTGCCCAAAGAAAAAGTCAATGACGTCCTTCTCCTGGTGGGTATACTCAAAAAGGCCAGCGTGCGATTCAAACATATAGTGTGGCTGAACACTGCGAACCACCATGGGCTTCGCATCACTTTCCTGCAGGATTAGCTTTTGATTAGCCTGTACATTTTCGAGTTTTGAAATATGCCCTCCGCGTGGCCAGGTTACGACGATAGAGTCAGCTGCGGCACTTTCCCCGATTCCAAAATGCAAAGTCGGCTCAACCGACGAAAGATAACCCCTCGATAAAAACTTTTCCGCATACTGGTATTGACCTTTCACCCAAACCTCAACCTTGGCTCCGATGGCGGCCGTATTGCCGTCTTTCCCTTTCAGATCAATCCGGATAAAGTTCGAATTGGATTTCTTACCAATATTATTCCGGTACACAAAGGCCGGATCATTGATGTTATTCACAAGGTAATCCAGATCGCCATCATTGTCGAGGTCAGCAAACGCAGCCCCATTGCTGAACGAGGGTAACTTCATGCCCCACTCCTCCGTCTTATCCGCAAACTTGAGTGTGCCTGTATTTTCATAAGCGTAGTTCGACACTTTTACGATTGGTATGCGGGAAATCATCTGCGCA
>CANGUI010000305.1 GCA_947457025.1 Flammeovirgaceae bacterium
TCACTACCCTGGGCAGAACGCCGGCCTCCGTCCGTTCCATTCAGGATATCCCTTTTCTGCCGATTTCCTTTTTCAAGTACCACCCCGTGCGCAGCGGTTTTTGGGAGGAGCAAGAAGTATTCCGAAGTAGTGGTACAACAGGTAGCAATACCAGTCGCCATGCACTTCCCGACAAGGTATTCTATCTTACCCATGCGCTGAGGCTTTTTGAGTGGGCGTACGGGCCAATTTCAGATTATCATGTCCTTGCGCTCCTGCCTTCGTATCAGGAACGCACAGGATCCTCACTGATTGCCATGGCCGATTACTTCATCGCACGCTCGGCATCACCTCATTCGGGCTTCTTTCTTCACAACCCGGACGAGCTTATCCATCGGATACGCAAACTTGGAGAGGGGGAGAAGAAGATACTTTTACTAGGGGTGACATTTGCTTTACTCGATCTGGCCGAGCTCGTGGATCAGCCATTCAAGGCGCCGCTGATTGTCATGGAAACCGGTGGGATGAAGGGGCGTAGACCCGAGATCACTCGGACGGAACTCCATGTATTTTTAACCCGGAAGCTGGGTGTGTCCGCCATTCACTCCGAGTATGGCATGACTGAACTAGTATCGCAGGCGTATTCGCAGGGTGGGGGAGTCTTTCATGCGAATCCATCCCTTCGTGTCATGATTCGCGATATAACCAGTCCACCCGAATTGCTTGACTTAGGTGAAACCGGTGGTGTAAATATCATTGACCTGGCCAACGTTCATGGGTGTTGTTTCATCGAGACTGAAGACTTGGGGAAAGTGAATAAAAACGGGACTTTTGAAATACTCGGACGACTGGATTCCGGGGATGTACGTGGCTGCAATCTGCTGATCTGACCGCTGTATCGTGACGGCTCAAAAATCTTTGCCAAACCCTTTGAATCTCATTTATATTCTAATTATTTTTGATTCCCAAAGTCAACCACATGAAAAAGTTAGTCGCCTTTGTACTCTTGGTCGCATTCTGTGCTTCCTGTAGCCAGTATACGTGCCCTACCTATTCCAAAAAAGAGGTGAAAAAGCCCGCCAGCGCAAGAGTCTAAGGGGTTTACAGGTATTTTTCAACGTCTGAGGCAGTGATCTTCTCACCAGCCATAATCACCAGACGCTCTACTACATTTCTCAGTTCCCGGATGTTACCGGTCCAGGGGTGATTTTCCAGTTTTAGGATAGCCTCTTGTTGGATCGTTTTCGGCTTATTGCCGTACTCGACCGAAATATCTTTCAAAAACTTCTCAACCAGAACGCCAATGTCTTCCGTACGGGCAGACAAGGGCGGCACGTTGATCACGATGACACTAAGACGGTGATACAAATCTTCGCGAAACCGGTTAGCCTGGATTTCAGTCTTGAGGTCTTTATTCGTGGCGGCAATGATCCGCACATTAACAGCCAGATCTTTTTCGCCACCTACCCGGGTGATGCGATTTTCCTGTAATGCCCGAAGTACTTTGGCCTGAGCCGACAAGCTCATGTCTCCGATTTCATCGAGAAAGAGTGTTCCGCCATCAGCCTGTTCGAATTTACCCAGGCGTTGTCGAACAGCCGACGTGAACGAACCCTTCTCATGGCCGAATAATTCGCTCTCTATCAATTCGCCCGGAATGGCTGCGCAGTTGACTTCTACAAACGATTGTCCAGAACGGTTACTTTTTTCATGAATGGCGCGCGCAACCAGTTCCTTGCCAGAGCCGTTGGGGCCGAGAATTAAGACCCGAGCATCTGTCGGGGCTACCTTTTCGATCATGTCGCGTACGCGCGAAAGAGCGGAGGAGCGGCCGACCATTTCGAATCTGGAAGCTACCTTTTTCCGGAGTGTTTTTGTCTCGGTCACTAGTGACTGGTTATTCAGGGCATTGCGCAACGTCACCAGGAGCCGGTTCAGATCGGGAGGCTTCTGCAGGAAGTCATAAGCACCTTTGCGGGTGGCATCAACGGCCATCTCAGTGGTTCCATGGGCCGAGATCATGATAAACGCGGTGTTGATGCCCTTATCTCGGGCGCGCTGCAGCACTTCCATGCCATCCACTTTTGGCATCTTCAGGTCACAAAAAGCAATATCATACGGCTGGCTTTCCAACAAGGCCAGCGCCTCTTGGCCGTCACGAGCTTCATCTACCTTTAGATGTAACTCTTTTTGATCGTGAAGGATATCTTTGAGAACTGCTCGTATGGCTGCTTCGTCTTCAATGATCAGGATTCGTGGCATCGGTAAAAATTAAAAAAGCAAGCCTGTAAGCCGGGTTCTGTTCCCCTGTTGTCAGGGGCTTCTATCATTTATCTGGTTCGGGCTTCGCAACCCGAATCAAGCAGCCTACCCACCCCGGTAGATGACTTTCGCCATCTGGACAAGAGCGAGTCCTGCCCGGGGCCTATTTGGCCTTTCAACTCGTAAGGTTTGCCATGCACATTTCATCACTGAAATGCCGGTGGGCTCTTACCCCGCCTTTTCACCTTTTCCCCAACGAATCGGGGTAGTTTGTTTTCTGCGGCACTGTCTGTCCCCGATTTCTCAGGGCCTTCCCGTTAGGAAGTACGATGCTCTGTTGTTGCCCGGACTTTCCTCTCCCGCAGTTGCGGCAGCGATAGAACGGCTTGCGGTGCAAAGGTACGCACGATTTACACTCATACCCAAAAACAGGTGCAAAAGGATATTCCTTGCCTTAAATCTCAGGATCACTGACCATTAAAACAACCCTACGTTCCTGAAATAATAGCAAAAACTGAAGCGGGCAATATTGAAATCTGACGGATAGGTTTACCGACCTCAGTGCTAGTGAATATCTGCACCGGTGATTTTCATTTCATACTGGTCGGCCAGGTTAGCTACTTCCATGATCATTTCCCGCAACGCATCGGGCGATACCGAATCTGCTTCCGCAACAGCCTCTACTACCAGATAACCGTCGGTAATCACAAAACGACTGTAATAAAAGTGAGCGGATTGCTCCAGCAGCATGGCAAACCGAATATCCGCTTGTAGGGCGCATACCTTTGAACTAATGTTGTACAGCCGGCGGTTGTACAAATCATTCATACGCACGGCGCCCAATACGGTCTGAAAGCGCGACCCCGCCACGGGCACAACAATAATTGCATGATCAGGATCATACATGGTGTATTGCCCATTAACCTGCTCCGCAATCTGAGCCATAACCGCGTTCAAATCCATAACTCCAGATATTTAGCTTGCAAAAGGTATATAATTTCACCGGTATTAAAAATAAAATCCATGGATACGGGTTCGGTTCCGTGCAAATTCGATCGCGGGTGCCGGCAGCCGGATCATGTTTGCCACGAAAAGAAGCGATCTTACCCACTTCGACCGGGTAGGAATAGCATTAACATCGAAATCAAGGCCCAGGTAAA
>CANGUI010000306.1 GCA_947457025.1 Flammeovirgaceae bacterium
AGACTCTGGAATTTGCGCTTTGAATCTTCGTAAACCGAACGGAATGCCTCAAACTGTATGCGTAGTTTGCCAATATTTTCGCGGCGCGCCGAGAGGCTCTTGACATCCTGCTCCAACCGGAAACGGACTTCCGAAAATTTGATTTCAAACTCCCCGGTACGCAAGTCGCGGCTGCGGAACCGCTGGTAGTATTCCTCATTGCGATCTACATCCCGTTCGGTAATTCCTTCCAGTGCTTTCTTGAGAAAAAAGGTAGCGCTATCCATATAGGCTGTAGCCTGATCGGTATCCTTCAACATATCAACTGCGTAAGCCTTATTTTGAAGGATGATTCCCATATACAGATAGGCGCTCGGCGTATCATCATTTTCCCGCAAATAGCGGCGAAGATGCGGTTCAGCCTGATCGAACTGATTATTATTCAGCAGTAAAATCAGGTCTTTATACTTCACTTTCTGCGACCACACGGGCAGGCCGGTCAAGATAACACCCGCCAGCACCAACAAAATTTTTTTTGCCCCCATGACCTTTTATCAGAGCTCGAAATTATCAATTTTTACAGTTCTCTCAATTATAGAACCAAATTGCTATGCTACGGCAAATATGGGCTTGGGTAAAGCCCCTTGCAACGATTGCAATAATCCTTGGCGCGTTGAAAATAACGGGGCTTCTGGCACCCGTTATGGGTATCGCTCAATCGGCTATGCTGTTCACCGGGTTGTTCAATGCATCGGCAAAAACGGAAAATACTCCTGCTGAATTTGACTATGGGTTTCTCGTACAGGACCTGACTGGGTCGCGACAACACTTTTCGGCCTACCGTGGTAAAGTGGTTTTTCTCAATATCTGGGCCACCTGGTGTCCTCCGTGCCGTGCCGAAATGCCTTCCATTGAAGGTCTTTATCAGAAATTCAAAGACCATGACAAAGTCGTTTTCGTCATGCTTTCGGTAGATGATGAAGAAAAGCTCGAAAACGTGCGCAGGTACGTCACCGGTAAAGAACACACTTTCCCGGTTTTTATGGCCGCCAGTGCCTTGCCCGAACAACTGCGCGTACCCTCTATTCCAACCACGTTCGTGATTTCACCCGACGGACAGGTAGTAAAGCGGGAGGTCGGGATGCGCAACTACAACACAGACAAGTTTGAGAAATTTCTCCGAGAACTGGCCGATCAATGAGTATTTTCCAAGACCATCAATATCACACATCTGCTGCTAAATATGTTCAGGCTGGATAAAAAAATATGTGTCGTTACCGGCGGGGCGAGTGGTATTGGTGAGGCAATCGCCCGTGTTTTTTCTGCACAGGGGTGCGTGGTGATTGTCATCGACCAAAAAAACGGTATCCTGCCCGGCGTAGAATACCTGACGGCAGACGTTACGCAGGAAGATGCCATTCGGAACGTGTTTGGGGAACTCGAAGCACGGTTAGGATCGGTTGATGTGTTAGTCAACTGTGCTGGTGTAGCCCACGTGGGGACCCTGGAAAGCACCGGATCGGCAGACCTCGATCGGCTTTATGCCGTGAATGTCAAAGGCACATTTCACTGCATGCAAGCCGTAATTTCCGGAATGAAAACACGCCAACGGGGGGTTATTCTCAACCTTGCTTCCGTTGCGGCCCATGTCGGACTGGCCGAGCGCTTTGCTTATTCGATGACAAAGGGAGCGGTGCGGATGATGACGCTGTCGGTGGCAAAGGATTACGTCAAATACGGCATTCGTTGCAATAGCATCTCACCGGCGCGGGTACACACCCCTTTTGTTGACGGATTTCTGAGCGCCAACTATCCCGGCAGGGAAGCCGAAATGTTCGAAAAATTAGCGCACACACAACCCATCGGCCGCATGGCACAACCCGAAGAAATAGCTCATCTGGCTTTGTACCTCTGCTCAGATGAGGCCGCGTTTATCACGGGATCCGACTACCCGATTGATGGAGGCTTTATTCATTTGAATTCCTGATGCAACTTTTTCGATACCGGCAAAATCACCAGGTGAAACCCGGCGTAATCGTTCAGGGAAATCCTGTTGATGTCTCCGCTTTTGGGGAAGATTTCACTGAATCTTTTTTCGCATCAGATGGTGTAGCCCGGTTGGCCGACTGGCTTGCCACTTCTCCCATCGCTTCTCTCGCAGATGAAAAGATTGACTTCGATTCTCCTGTGGCGCGGCCATCAAAAATCATTTGCATCGGTCTGAATTATGCCGACCATGCACGTGAAGCAAACATGGAATTGCCGAAAGAGCCTGTCGTCTTCTTTAAATCCACTACAGCGATCTGTGGCCCTAATGATGACCTGATCATCCCACCCGGAAGCACAAAGACAGATTGGGAGGTGGAACTGGCCGTGGTGATTGGCAAAAAGGCCACCTACGTGAGCAGAGAAAATGCCCTGACACACGTGGCGGGCTACTGCCTTCATAACGATTACAGCGAACGCACATTTCAACTCGAGCGCGGTGGCCAGTGGGTCAAGGGAAAAAGCTGCGATACATTCGCACCACTTGGTCCCTACCTGGTAACGCCGGATGAACTGGGTGATCCCCACAACCTGGCGATGTGGCTATCGGTTAACGGCATTGTGCGGCAACACAGCAGCACGCGGCAGATGGTCTTTGGTGTGGACTTTCTGATCCACTATCTATCGCACTTCATGACGCTGTTACCGGGCGATGTGATCTCTACCGGCACACCTGCCGGCGTGGGGCTTGGCTTAAAACCACCCGTTTACCTGCAGGCGGGAGATGTGATTGAGTTGGGCATCGAAAAACTTGGTCGACAAAGGCAGGTAGCAAAATTCTATGCGGGTTGATGCCCACCAGCACTTCTGGAACTACAATCCCGTGCGCGATACCTGGATCACGCCTGACATGCACGTGCTGCGCCGGGATTACCTGCCGGGCGACCTGGAACCCATCCTCGCCTGCCATCGCTTTGATGGGTGCGTGGCAATCCAGGCTGATCAATCCGATGCCGAGACGCGGTTTCTGCTGCGCCTGGCGAACGAGCACCCCTTCATCAAGGGTGTAGTTGGCTGGATCAACTTGCAGGCGTCCAACCTAAGCGAGCAACTCGCCCAATACCGCGGTCAGGAAAAACTAAAAGGCTTTCGTCATATCGTTCAGGCCGAACCGGATGGCTTCTTGCTGCAACCGGATTTCGTGCGCGGTGTAGCCACGATCGGCCGCGCAGGCTATGTGTACGACCTGCTCGTGTATCACCACCAGCTACCGCGAGCACTTGCCTTCCTTGAGCGTTTGCCGGAACAACGAATCGTACTCGATCATATCGGCAAGCCGGGAATCCGAAAGCGTGAATTTGAGGAGTGGGCGAATACCATCAGGCAATTTGCAAGCTTTCCTGAGGTGTACTGCAAACTCTCCGGCCTCGTA
>CANGUI010000307.1 GCA_947457025.1 Flammeovirgaceae bacterium
CGCCAGCATTACCTTTCACATGATGATGCCCGGCAGTGATGCGGTGGTGCAGGTGTATCAATCTGTAGCCCACATTGAGGGGCTGATTGCGTTGTAAACTCGCTTACTTTTCTTTCACTAAATTGGCCAAAACAAATCAACCATGATGGACTGGAAGGAAGAGAATAACAAACTCGTAAAGACCTACATTTTCTCCGATTTCAATGAAGCCTTCGGGTTTATGACCCGCGTGGCACTCATTGCAGAAAAAATGGACCATCACCCGTTCTGGACGAATGTGTACAACCGCGTAAGCTTTGAGTTGAACACACATGATGCCGGCGGTATTGTTACGGAGAAAGACCGGGCGCTGGCGAAAGCCATCGATCGCGTAGCCTGACGCTGTGAAAGAGTTACTTCGCGCCCACCTCTACCTGGTGCCCACCCCGATCGGCAACCTGGGCGATATCACACTGCGCGCACTGGAAACCCTGCGCAGCGTGGACCTTATTCTTGCAGAAGACACGCGCACCAGCGCGGTGCTGTTAAAACATTATGACATTCAGAAACCCGTTCGTTCATTCCATATTTTCAATGAACACCAGACGCTGGCCGATGTTATGGCAAGGCTGAAAGCAGGCGAGAAGATCGCGCTCATAACGGATGCCGGAACCCCCGGGATTTCGGACCCGGGATTTCTCCTTATTCGCGAGGCGTTGAAACAGGAATTACGTGTCGAGTGCTTGCCGGGTGCTACTGCTTTAGTGCCGGCATTGATTCAATCAGGTTTCCCCACCGATCGGTTTGTATTTGAAGGATTTTTGCCACACAAAAAGGGTCGGCAAACCATCGTAAAACAAATTGCTGAAGAAACACGCACGGTGGTAGTATACGAATCACCGCACCGGTTAGTGAAGCTGTTAGAGCAACTGGTGGAGTTTGCCGGGCCTGAACGGCGCGTGTCAGTTTCGCGGGAGCTTACCAAGGTGCACGAAGAAACCTGTACCGGGCCGGTGAAGCTAGTGCTGCAGCACTTCCTATCCAAAGACGTGAAGGGTGAAATTGTGGTGATCATCCATGGCAAAGAAGACTAAATCGTACATGTCGGTGTGGATGCTGATGGCCACGGTGATGTTGTCGGGCGGGTGGTTGATGAAGCCCGTACCGGTACTGATGTTTGGCGCCCTCGCTCCGCTTATGGCCATCAGCGAGCAGGCAAAACCAGGCCTATTTTGGGAGAGGCTTGAATACATTTTACTGGCTTTCTTGTTTTCATTTTGGGCAGCCCATTTGTTTGAGTTGGCTTTTGTATTGCCAGCTATCGGCCAAGCCATCATCAGCACGCTGGTATTTGGCGCGGTAACCTTTGCACGGCCCACCCTGGGGCGTTCAGCTGCGGCTTTCCTGCTGCTGGCCTCGTGGCTTGCTCTTGAATTTCTGCTCGTCAAAACCGGTTTCGCACAAAATGCCTTGTTCCTCGCAGATGCTTTTTCCGGACGAGCCAATTGGACTGGCTGGACGCCACAAGCCGGCTACCTGGCCGGGAGCGCCTGGGTGTTACTCGCGAACTTCGCCCTCTACCGTGCATGCTGGGGTGAATCCCCGGTGCAGCCGGGGTGGCTTGTTTTTTTTCTGATGGTAGTCATTACACCGATCGGTTACTCGCTGTTCCACAACCTGGAAGGGGTTACCAGAGAACAGATGCTGCTGCTGTATAGTGGCAGCCCGGATATTCCTGATGCCGAATATGCCCGCGGCGGCGAAGTAGTGGCCCGAACATGTGCCTGGGTTGCCGTGTTAGTAATCTTATTCGTGTTGGTAAAAGGTAAAATCAACCGGAAGTAGTATGCTCAAATCCCTCGCCAGGCAGGTAGTTGACCTGTCGCTTGAAGTCGGTTCCTTTATTGATCAGGAAGGCCGTAAATTCGACCGCAGCCGCATCGAACAAAAAGAAAGTTTCAATAACCTCGTCTCCTATGTAGATAAGGAGGCGGAACGCAGGCTGGTAGAAGGCCTTCGCAAGATCTTTCCCGCCGGCGGTTTTATCACCGAAGAAGGTACTGTTTCGCAAGCCGAGCAGCAGGAATATACCTGGATCATCGACCCGCTGGACGGCACCACAAATTTTTTGCATGGCTTGCCTGTCTTTTCAATCTCGGTAGCGCTGGCACACAAAGGTAAACCAGTGCTGGGTGTGATTCATGACATCTGCCGGAACGAATGCTACCACGCCGTGCAGGATGACCATGCCTATTGCAACGACCGCACCATCCATACCTCCGTGGCAACGTACCTGAGTGAGAGTCTGCTGGCCACCGGATTTCCCTACTATCATTTCGAAAAGCGCGAACCTTACCTCGATATCATCAAGGAGTTTCTGGAAAAATCGCACGGCATTCGCCGCATCGGGAGTGCGGCGATTGATATGGCCTACGTTGCCTGTGGCCGCTTTGAAGGGTTTTTTGAGTACAACCTCAATCCGTGGGACGTGGCGGCCGGCGGCATCATCATCGAACAGGCCGGTGGAATGGTAACTGATTTTAACGGCGGCCCCAATTATCTCTTCGGTGGAGAACTCTGCGCATCCAATACAGGCATCCATAGCGCCATGCTGGAAACCATCCGGCGCCACTGGTGACGGCTGGCGCGGGTTCTTCCACCCGCGAAAAACCTGCTATCTTCACCTTGTTATCCGCTATGCCATGCCTACCCGTTTTCTTCTGTTTACCCTGGCTTTACTAGGGGCATGCACACCTCAAAAGAGGCGCGCATCTGATCCGGAAACACAAAAAGCGCTGGCTGCTTTTGTCACCACACTGACAGACGGAGGCAACCGCCTTCCCGACAGCGCCGAAGATGACATGAGCGCTGCATTTTTTGAGGACCGGCTATTGCATACTACGCGTCAGCTGGCCACTCTGGCTACGATCGACTCGACCCGGTTGGCTGGTGATGATCGTATCGACTGGAAATTTGCCCACAGCATCCTGGTGGGCCAGCAACTTGAGCGCGAACGCAAACTGTGGCAGAAGGATCCACGCGTGTACCTAACGTTTACACGCCTGTCATCCATTCTGGAGCGACCGGGCAGCGACACCGCCAAGACCCGGGAACTGACGCGCAAACTGATGACCTGTATCCGCCAAATGGATAACGGCCGTGCCCAACTGAGCCTCTTTGTGCCGCGCTTCCGGGAGTTGGGTTTGTTTATGGCCGAAAATGGGTTTAGCTTTTTCGACGGGGAACTGCAAGCGTTTATTGCGCGCACGCAGGCGCCAACCGACAGTTTGAGGAAGGCGGCTACACTCGCGCGACAATCGTTGCAGCGCTTCGTAGCCTTTGTCAGGGACGATCTTCCACATCGGGAAAAGGGCGACTTTCCAATCGGTACAACGGCCTATAACCAGATGC
>CANGUI010000308.1 GCA_947457025.1 Flammeovirgaceae bacterium
CGGTAGGGTTTCAATTCTTCCGCCGTCCAGGTGTTGGTAACATCCGCCACGCCAAAGTGGGTATCAGCCGAACTACTGCCGTGTCCGGGAAAGTGTTTCAGGCTGGTGAGCACACCTATGCGGCGGTGGGCTTTAGTGTACTCGCGCGCGTACAGGATGACGGAGTCCGCATCTTTGGCGAAGGGCCGCTCGGGCCGCACGATGGCCGTGTTGGCCGGATTCGCTTTCAGATCTACCACCGGGGCGAAGTTCATGTTGAAGCCAAGACCGGCGAGATTGCCGGCAATCGACTCGGCATAAAACTGAACAGAGTCCAACGGATATTTGCCCAACTGGGTAGCCGACACCGATCGGGGGAACCCATACTTCTCCTTTAACCGGTTTACTTTACCCCCCTCTTGGTCAATTGCCACCAGGAGCGGAATGGATGCCGCTTTTTTGTAGCTCCAGATGATCTTCTTCAGACCATTGTAGGAGTTGGTGGGCGGAATATTTTTTTCGAAAAAGATAACTGCGCCAGCCTTACCCGCCGCCACTTCCTTCAGGACGAGGCTGTCCACCTGCGAGCCGGGAAATCCGATCATGATCATTTGCCCGATCTTGATGGCCAGGCTGTCGCGTTGTTGAGCCACTGCCTGACCTGTGATCAGCAGGGCTGAGAGAAGAATTTTAATACGTATCATGCGCCAATTTTAAGACTTTTTCCATTCGCTCGCGCACCCGCGCGGTGGGAGCGACAAAACCGCTGTTCATGTAACTGAATAGGAGCACCTTACCTTTCCGCGTAAAAAGGTAGCCACTCAGGCAGTGATTATTGCTGAGCGAGCCGGTTTTTCCGTAAACAAATGGCGGTTCATTTTTATAAAAATTCCTGATGGTGCCCGTTTTGCCGCCAATGGCCAGTAAGGGCAACAGCGCTTCCCGCGGGCCGAGTTGATCCAACTTCTGCCATACCGCCACAATGCTGCGGGGTGTAAACTGGTTATACCGTGAAAGGCCGGAGCCATCAACCCACCGTACCGGATCAGGCAAATCGGCCAGGTAGGCTGTCTGCATGTGGCGGATGGCATGTTCCGTTTTCAGGGAGTCGGTTAGCACGCCGGCGCACATTAGCAACAATTGCTCGGCGATCATGTTGTCACTGTCCTGCATCAACACCTGGTAAGCGCTGTCGGCCGGAATACTTTTCATCATGCGGGCATCGCGCACCAGCGGCACGGGCGCTACGAGCACTTCCCGCCGCAGCGTGTCGGACAAAATTTTAGCCAGGAAGTCAGCGGAGTAGCGAAACGGAATGTTCCACCGGCCGAGGCTGGAGGAATCGCCCCGCACGACAATTTGATTGGCATACTCCATGCGGCTGACCGGCTCCGCAAGCACAGAGGTGCGGGCATGCTCCACACGCGGCACCACATGTACCCGGTCATTTACCATCACGGTAATCAGGTTGCCATAGACCGGGAAAGGTGATTTTTCGGGTGAATAGTCATACGCAAAATCGCTCCACGCCCAGCCGGCACCGAAGCGCTCTGAAAAGAAATTCGCATCCGAAAACACCAGCTTACCTGGTACGGTGCGCAGCCACTCGTACACTTTCGGGTTTTGGCGAACCAGCCCGTAGAGAAAAGAAGGATCACCGGTGCCCCAGATGAGCACCGTGTCGTGGCGATGCAGGTAGCGGAAGGCCGGCAGCGAGTCGCCCAGTACCTTCCGCGCGGCAAAGAGCGTGAGGATTTTGGTATTCGATGCAGGTGTGAAATAGCGGTCTTCCTGGTAGCGGGCGACTGGCTTTTTCTTTTCGATGTCCCATAGATAGAAACCGATGTGGTGGTGAAGGTCATTCTCGGCCCGCCGCAATTCGCGGGTGACCCGGCCATGAATCGAGCAGGCCTGACCCACGATCGCCAGGCTTATCACCAACAGCAGTCTACTCATGCCAGGTAGTGTTCGCGCAGGATTTTGCGGTGGTGGGTTTCGTGCCCGGCGATGATAAAACCGAGGGCGGCAACCGAAATTTCATTCTTGTTCGCCTTGCCTTTGCGGGATAACATGTCGGCCGAGAAACTGTCGAACAGGTCGATGGTGCTCATGCGCATGTGCATGAAATCATCGGCAATTTTCTTCAGGGAGCGCCCCTGCGCGTTGGATTCGGGCACGTAGAGATTCTGATCGAAACCGGGAATCTCGGTTTTATCGTTTCGGGCGAAGGTCAGCGCCCGGTAGCCGAAAATGCGTTCGGCATCAATTACGTGGCACCAGACCTCGCGCACACTCCATTTTCCTTCCGCATAGCGGAAATCCCACTTCGTCTCCGGTATTGAGTGTAGCAACTCGAGGCTCCGGTAGCCGGAGAGGCGGAGCGCCTGCAGCAAGTCGGTTTCTTCCACCAGTTTTACATATCCTTTGTAGAAGTTGGGAATGGTTTCAAGATTGATGATCATGGATTATCAGAGATTAGCAGCATGTGTTTGTTTGAACGCGAAACCAGAAGTGATCGTTCCAGACGATCATACCGGAGCGCAACGAAAGTAACCATGAGCGTGCAGAGCATGCCCCACTCATCCGGTAGTCGTGCTGGCCCAACGATACGAGTTTTTTCAACATCCAGAGAACATGGGCCTTAAGTTAGGAAAATCCGGAACAAGGCCTGCACCATGTTGCGCAAACCTGATAAAAATGCTCTGCGTTTTTATTTAACGCTGATGTGATCCTCTACCAGCTACGGACATCAAACATGGTAATTACTCAACTAATCCGGCTCCAGTTCACCACCGTTTTTTTCATGGAGTCTATTTGATTTCGAATCACCTCGCTAGCAGGTAGTTGCAAATCCGGGTCGGCCTGGAGAATTTCTTTGGCCGCTTCGCGGGCTTTTTCCAGAATCGGCCCGTCTTTGCTGAGGTCGGCAATGAGCAGGTCTAACGCCCCGCTTTGTTGGGTGCCCATTAAATCGCCCGGGCCGCGTAACTGCAAATCGGTCTCGGCAATTTCAAACCCGTTGTTCGTCCGCACCATGGTATCAATACGCAGGCGGCTGTCGGCCGAGAGCTTTACATCCGTCATCAGGATACAATACGACTGCTCTGCTCCGCGCCCCACGCGGCCGCGCAGCTGGTGGAGTTGCGAGAGCCCGAAGCGTTCAGCATTCTCAATCACCATCACCGAAGCATTCGGCACATCCACGCCCACCTCAATTACCGTGGTGGCTACCATGATCCGGGTTTCACCTTTCGCGAAACGGGCCATTTCAAATTCCTTTGCCTCCGGCTTCATTTTGCCATGGACAATGCTGATCGCCACATCCGGAAAGGCCCGCGCGATACTTTCGTAGCCATCCATCAAATGCTTCAGATCAACTTTTTCAGACTCTTCGATCAACGGATATAC
>CANGUI010000309.1 GCA_947457025.1 Flammeovirgaceae bacterium
CTCTACGGCGGCCACGACCTTTTCAAGGGGAACATCCCCCACACAGCTGATGACAATCCGCGACGTGTCGAGATGCCCATCAATGAAGTGCAATAAATCGTCCCGGCGAAAGGACTGAACCGTGTTCTCCGTTCCCAGGATATTCATACCCAACGGATGCCCTTTGAAGATGAGGCCATCAAACTCGTCCTGCAGCGAGTCTTCCGGATCGTCATGGTACATGGCGATCTCTTCGAGAATAACCTTTCGCTCGCGCTGCATTTGTGCCGCCGGAAACTGGGCATGAAAGGCCACATCCGCCAGCAATTCAATGGCGCGTTCAAAATACGCATCGCGCAGGGACGCGAAGAAGCAGATTTTTTCCTTGTCGGTGAAGGCATTCAATTCACCACCCAGCGATTCGAGGCGGCTGATGATGTGGTAGGCATTTCGCTTGCGTGTGCCCTTAAAGGCCATGTGTTCCCAAAAATGAGCGATGCCCTGGTTGGACTGGTTTTCATCGCGGCTGCCGATGTCGAGCATGAGGGCACAGTGAAAAATGCGGGAGGTGCTCACGGGATTGTGGGCGATCCGGATGCCGTTGGGCAGCGTAACAAGTTGAAAGGTGCGCATGAACGCTGCAAAGGTAACGAGAAACCACTAACCCGGCGGGGGGCCCGATTGCTAACACAAGGTACCATCACCAACAACCCGGTCCGTGAAATACCCGACCGCGTAGGCGCGCTTCAGGCAATCAGGTTGTGCAGCACTTTCTCAATCAGGTGGTCCACCACGTCGTGGTGGTTTTTGGCGAATTTGGCTTCCATGCGGTTGGCGATAATGGCATTTGTGCTGATCACATCATGGCCCATGAGCTTGCCCAGCGCATAGTAGGCCGCTGTCTCCATTTCAAAATTGGTGAGCCTGAAATCGCCGTTGCGGAAAACGTTCAGGTCGTCCAGTAGGTTAGGAAAGCGGGCAGGCACCCGCACCTGGCGGCCCTGCGGCGCATAGAAACCCGGACAGGTTAGCGTGTTGCCCACCACCATGCCGCGCCCCACTTTTTCGAGGAGTGCTTCGCTGCCCCGGCAAACATAGGGCTGAAAGGGCAGCCCTGTCTGACGTTGTAAGTCTTGCGCCAGCCCGGTCTCGAAATCGCTCATGCGCAAATCGTAAAATGCCAGCAGGTTATCCAATCCAATGGCGTAGTCTGTGATCAGGTGAGCCCCCACCGGAATGTCGCGCTGCAGCGCCCCCGAGGTGCCAATGCGCACGATCTTCAATTTCTTGTGCTGTGTGTTCGGCTGGCGGGTTTTCAGGTCGAGGTTGACCAACGCGTCTAATTCCGTCAACACAATTTCTACGTTGTCGGGGCCGATGCCGGTACTGATCACCGTGATGCGCTTGCCGCTCAATCGTCCGGTGTGGGTGATGAACTCGCGCTGATTCACTTCCGACTCCACATCGTCAAAGAATTTGCTTACCTGCGCCACGCGCGCCGGATCGCCCACAGCAATGATGATATCGCCCACATGCTCCGGTTGCAGGCTGAGGTGGTACACGCTGCCGTCGGGGTTCAGGATCAGATCGGTCGCAGTGATCCGCGCCATGAGCTATGCTTTCACGACCTGGGCGGGATTTCCAAAGACGGTTTCGCCCTCTTTGACCGGGGCCACCACCACGGCGCCGGCACCCACGCGGGCTCCTTTGCCAATCGTTACGCCGGCCACGACAATCACACCCGAACCAATGAATGCCTCCTCTCCCACAACGGCGCCGGCATTGATCTGCGCGCCGGCCCCGACTTGCACGTAGCTGCCAACCTGCGCGTCCACACCGATGGTTACCTGCGGGTGCAGGATGGAGTGGCTTCCGATTTTTGCGCCAGGCCCCACGACCACCCCGGCCGAGATGAGGTTGCCGTGGCCGATTTCCGCCCGCGCACTAATCGTTGATTTCGCATGAATGGCATTCACCGGCTGCATTTTGCGCACTTCATTGAGCATGCCCACCATGCGCTTCTTCAGGCGAGTGTCGTCCAGGGCCACAAAAGCCTCACATTTCTTTCCAATCAGTTTCAGGTAGCCGTCATCGTCTGTGCTTCCCAGCACAACGGCTTCGTCCAGTTCGTGCTGGTGCAAGCTGGTGTCGTCATCTAGAAAGCCGTAGACCACGACGCCATTCGTATCAAAAATCTCTTTGGCTGCCCGACCGATCTGCCGCGCACCGAAGATGAGTACCGGATTTTCCATTCACCAAAGGTAAAACATGCGTATCGTTAAATTGATTTCCGCCGGAAGAATTGCTGTAACGGTTCATTTGCCATCAGCACAAAAAGTACAAAAAACGGAAGCATGCCCACGCGGTAGCGGGTTAACGTTCCCCACGAAGGGGTAGATAATGCAAGGAACGTACACTCGAGCAGGGCGTACGTCAGCAGCGGCAACAACCAGCCGCGCACAGCGACCGGAAGCCGAAAGCGAAGAAGCGTAATCACGGTGAGCACCAGCAACGCGAGGTTTTCGAGGGCGGCCGCCAGGTGAAAGAACGTTGATGCCTCCCACACAAAAGGCCGGAACAAACCGGAAAACAAGGCAGCAGGACTGTTCAGCAGAACACCGGGCCAGTCGGGCGAGAGGCCCGGAAAATGAAACGTATTGTTTCCTCCCGTAAGAAAATGATACTGACTGTAATTCTCAACGATCACAGCCGGCAGGCGGTTGGGAAAAAAGTTTGGATGGAGCGCCATTATGATCACAAACAGTACGACCCCCGCCGCGACAAAACGCCAGAAACGGAGATGAGCACTGCCCACCACCAGCATCAAAAAAGGCATGAGCAGTCCAACCCAGTAGTACTTCAGGCTCCACCCGATCCAAAAACAAAACAGCACCTGCACCACACTGGAGGCGGTAAATTTTTTGGTGTGTACCCCCTCCAACGCCACGCGCACCAATACAAGAAGGGCGGCCAGCGCAACGGTTTCTTTCAATACACCGCTCGACCAAAATACCACCGAAGGCCAAAAAAGAAATGCGATACCAAATGAACCTGCATACTCCGGATACCAGAGCGCGAGGCGGTTCACGAGCAGCCAGGCACTTGCAAAGGAAATGAGCGAAAGCCACAGGGCGCAAAGCCAGTAATTACCGCCCGCCACCAGGCATACTACACTGAGTATTTTGGTGAAGAAAAGTGAGCGCGGCTCAGTAAATGCGAGCTCATGCCACACTGCAGTTGAGTTTCTGGCGTGCCAGAGAAAAGATAAATAGCCAGCCGGATCGTTTTGTGCCAGCGAGGCTATCTGCACGCCATCCTGAAAAAACGGGAAGGTGTCGCCCTGCTGAAAAATGTGGAGGTACAACCAGCCCAGCGCCACGCCGCAGGTGAGTTTAAACA
>CANGUI010000310.1 GCA_947457025.1 Flammeovirgaceae bacterium
GCTTTACATCCTCCGGCAGCGGCCGTGGTTTGGTGGCAATCCATAGGCGCGAGTCGATCTCGAGCGTCTGGTGCGGATGCGGATGCGAGAAGGTGCCGATCTGGTTGCCGTAGTAATCTTCATATAGAAAAACGGCAGGATCTCCGGAGACGATTACCTGATGGCGTGAGACTTCCTGAAAGGCATCCCGCAGCGGGTAGAGCATGATCTGATTGGCGCTGTCGCGGACCGGCTCCTCGTACCGGTAGCGGGTGATGTGGCGAATGCTGAAGCGGGACATGCTAACGATAGGCGAAATAGTGCTGATTTAAGGCCGAGCCGATTGCATACAGGTCGTGGCGAATGTCTTTCAGGTAGGGATGAAGACCCTGCTCCAGTACCTCATCGATTTTGGAATATTGTACGCGGCTGCGCAGTTTGCCGATCCTGAACATCAGCTCCTGATAGCCCGGTTGGTTGCCCGAATTGCCGAGCCGTTCGAAGTAGCGGTGCAATTGGTTAACGGAGTACGACACCGAGCGCGGAAATTGATTATTGAAGAGTGTTTGTTCGGCCACATTACGCGCCTCGAAGCCGCTGCGGTAACTTTTTAAATATAGCTCGTAGCCGGAAACAGAGAGGAGCAGGTACTTCCAAAATGTTGTGTAGGATGTCGGGTTGGAGCCGGCAGAAAGATTGCTGAACTTGACATCCAGTACATCTGCGGTTTGAATGGCACGCTCGAGGTATTTGCCGATGTTGATGAAACAAAACCCCTCCCCCCGCGCCATGGTCACCTCGGTGGTTCCGTAGTACAACTGCCCCTGCCGGATGAGGCCGTCCAGGATCGTGATCGGATCTTCGTGCTGCAATTGGAGCGGCAGGTTTTCATTTTTCACGAGGTGGTAAAACTCATTGAGGCATTGCCAAACTTCTTTAGTGATGTGGTCTTGCACGGCCCGCGCATTTTCACGCGAGCGGGTTACCATGTTCAGCACCGAGTTGGGGTTCTCCTTGTCGATGAGCATGTAGCGAAGCACCTCGCGGCCATCCTCGCTGAAGTGATCAAGCTCCGCTTCGCTGAGCGAACTGAAGATCTTCAGTACCGGTCGCCAGGTAAACGACTGGCGGTCGTCTTGCGAAGACGCGTAATTCATCTTCAACATCCTCAAAATGCCATCCGTACGCTCCAGGTAGCGCGACATCCAGTACAGCGAATCCGCAACACGACTCAGCATGGTCAATCCATTAACACCCAGGTATCCTTACTTCCTCCGCCCTGGGAAGAATTGACTACAAGCGAGCCCTCGCGTAACGCCACACGCGTGAGGCCGCCGGGCACAATCTCGACACCGTCCGGGCCGCACAGCGCAAACGGGCGCAGATCTACCCGCCGCGGTTGCACCGAGTCGTTCAGGTAGCAAGGTGCTGCCGAAAGGCTCACCACAGGCTGGGCAATGAACAGGCGCGGTTCTTTTTGGATTTCTTTCGCGTACGCCATCAGCTCCTCTTCGCTTGCCGAGTGCCCCATCAGCATGCCGTAGCCGCCCGATTCATTGGTTTTTTTCACCACCATTTTATTCAGGTTCTTCAACACGTAGTCGTACTCATCTGGCTTAGCCAGCTGGTAGGTGGGCACATTTTTCAGGATCGGCTCTTCATTCAAATAGTACCGGATCATGTCCGGAACATAAACATAAACGGCTTTGTCATCTGCCACCCCGTTGCCGGGCGCATTGACGATGGCCACGTTTCCTTTGCGGTAGGCCGAAAGAATGCCGGATACTCCAAGCATGCTCTCGGGGTTGAACACGAGCGGATCCAGAAAATCATCATCCACTCTGCGGTAGATTACATCGACCTGCTGCAGACCACCTGTCGTTTTCATATACACACGGTGGTTTTCCACCACCAGGTCACGTCCCTCTACCAACTCCACGCCCATCAGGCGGGCGAGCGTGGTATGCTCGAAGTAGGCTGAATTATACATGCCCGGTGTGAGCAGCACCACGGTGGGGTTGGCCGTCTGCCGGGGAGAAAGGGACACGAGATTGCGGTGCAGGATCGTGGGGTAATGCGTGACTGGGCGCACATTGTTCTGGGGGATAAGATCCGGGAAAATGCGCTTAGTGATTTCACGATTTTCGATCATGTACGACACCCCGGAGGGGGTGCGGAGGTTGTCCTCCAGAATAAAAAAGGAACCGTCGGCATCGCGGATAAGATCGATGCCTGCGATGTGAACATAAATATCGTAGGGTACGGGCAGGCGGTGAATATCGCGAAGGAAATGTGGACAAGAGTAGATCAGTTGGGTGGGCACAATGCCGTCTTTCAGGATAAACTGATCGTGGTAGATGTCTTTCAAAAAAATATTCAGCGCTTTCAGGCGTTGCCTGATGCCGCGTTCAATCAACTCCCATTCGGCTCCCGTTACGATGCGCGGAATGATGTCAAACGGGAATATCTTTTCGATGCCCTCGCCGCTGCTGTACACGGTGAAGGTGATGCCCTGGCTCATAAACAGGCGCCTGGCCAGTTCTTCCTTGCGTGCCAGTTCTTCACGCGGGATTTGTCTGAGGAAAGCATGCACCCGCCGGTAGGCTTCGCGGATACCTTCCGGGCCGTACATTTCATCCCAGGTATTGGGCGTTATCGCGTAGTGATCAAAGAGTGCATCCACCGCTCAGCCGGGTTAGATCCGGCACTTGCTAAAATAATGGTTCGGCCCGAATTCCCGACCAAAGCGCCTTGCTGATTTCCGGTTTTTCTCCTGCAAACGAGCGCGCCTCGATCATTTTTGAACCGTTCAGTTGCCGGCGTGGAATCGGTACTCACCCGTTGAACCAACTGGGGAAGCTCCACACCATCCAGCCATAGACCGAAAAGCGTACAATTCGCGTGATGCAGATGAGCAGAAAGGTGCGAAAATTCATGTTCACAGAGCCGGCCATCATGCAGGTAGCCGAAAAAGGTACGGGCGTAACGGCACCCACGAATACGAGGTAGCCCCCGAAGCGCTGCAACTGTCGCTCATACTGTTTGAGGTACTTTTCGCGGATGCGTTCCTGATACAGTTTTGTTTTCGAAAAGTTTTTACCAATCCAGTAGCCAAAGACGCCGGCTGCATAGGAGATCACCGTGAGGATGGTCAGGTTGATGATGTAGCCCTCCAGCGAGATGTTATCGAGAATCCAGATCATCATGAATAATTCGGGAGGTAGGATTCCGAAGATAATTTCGGATAGCGTGTAGATACCGTAAAGAAGGGCCGGGTTGGCGCGGATATCATCAATGTGCGATTTGAAATTTGCCTGGATATACTCTTCCATCAGGATAAATACCGTAATGATCACGGCAAAAAAGAGAAGGCCCCGAAA